>JACIWR010000268.1 GCA_014360845.1 Anaerolineae bacterium | reverse complement strand
GCGGGCGAGGTGGTATGATCCGGACACCGGCCGCTTCCTGACGCAGGACCCGTTCCCTGGCCTGGCGGCGCTGCCCACCACGCAGCACCCGTATGTGTACGTGGGCAACAACCCGGTCAACCTGACCGACCCCAGTGGGGAGATCGCGCCCATTCTGGTAGCGGCGGGGATTGGGGCAGCCATCGGTGGGGTGGGTGGCGGGGTCAGCTACGTGCTGGTGCATCCCGGCGGCCGGCCGGAGGATTACCTGCGTTCGGGTGGCTTCTGGCGCTCGGTGGGAGTGGGTGCGGCCGGTGGTGCTGTGGCCGGGGCGGTGGGCTGGGCCGTGCCGGCACTGCTGCCGGCCGGGGGTAGCCTGGGCTACGCGGTGGGACTTGGGGCGCTGAGCGGGTCGCTGACTGCGGGTGCAGGGCAGGTGACGGTCAACCTGTTGACGCCGTGCACTCCCTGGCATTCCGGCCTGGTCTGGGCGATGGCGGCTGGCGGGGTCAGCGGCAGCATCGCCGGGGGTGTGGGGTATGGCGTGCGGCAGTGGCGGTTTAGAGGGTTACCAAGACAATTGCATCATTATGCAACTAACAAAAGCAAGGTCTACACTCCCCAATACGAGAGGATCCTGCAACGATATGGCCTGAGCCTGGACGATGCCTGGAACACAGAACTGTTGCCGCATCAAGGAAGGCACCCAAATGAATACCACGACTTTGTATTGGCCAACATGCAGAGGGCGGCTAATGAAGCAGGTGATGACGTGAATCGGTTCCTGCAGCTTTTCGAGAGATACGTGGTACGGCCGATTAGGAACAATCCCGACTTGCTGAGGAGGAGTGGATGGCGGTGAGGAAGAGGTACTATTTCATAACCTGGGTTGAGGAAGAAGCCTTGGGTATCGGCTATGCCGAGGAAGGTTACCAATTCGACTTTCTGTCTGAGGGGCGATATTACCCAGATTGGGAACCTGTGCTCTTCACGCTTAAAGACGGCGGCTATGCCGATTACCAGGCAAACGATCTCGGTTGGCCTCTATGCTCGGAGAAACTGAAAAGAATCATTGAGCAACATGCCTTGCCGGATGATAATATACAGTGGTTAGCCGCAAAAGTTGTGGGGCCTGGAGGCGAGCAGAGAGATTACTATATCTTACATCTCTCTGAGCGCCCCGATGTGCTGGACAAGGAAAGGACGTTGTTTGCCGAAGGTGATGTGGTGGTCAAGCCCTACTTCAGCGCAAAAGCCATCGGTAGTCATCGTGTGTTCAGTTTCCACGGGGGTCAGTTTCGTGTAATCGTCTCAGCAGAAATACGGGACGCAATATTATCGGCAAACTGCACAGGCATAGATTTCTACGAGGCACGCATAGTGTAAGTTTACGTCATTGCCAGTCCCGGCGGGAGACCGGAGGACTACCTGCGCTCGGGTGGCTTCTGGCGCTCGGTGGGAGTGGGTGCGGCCGGTGGTGCTGTGGCCGGGGCGGTGGGCTGGGCGGTGCCGGCGTTGCTGCCGGCCGGGGGTAGCCTGGGCTACGCGGTGGGACTTGGGGCGCTGAGCGGGTCGCTGGCTGCGGGTGCAGGGCAGGTGACGGTCAACCTGCTGACGCCGTGCACTCCCTGGCATTCCGGCCTGGTCTGGGCGATGGTGGCTGGCGGGGTCAGCGGCGGCGTGGCCGGGGGTGTGGGGTACATCGCCAGGGGTGTAGGGTATGGAGTGCGAAGCTGGCAGACGCCCCGATCCAATACTGGAATTGGATGGGCTGGCAAAGTTGGGGAGGATGCCCTGAAAAAGCTGGGAGGGGAGTCACAGGTCTACTTCAGGACCAGCCAGGGCGGCAGGTATGTTGATCAGCTTGTGGCGGGAGTTGCTCATGAGTCAAAAGTCGGCTACACGACTCTGACCCAGAGTGTGCAAAGACAGATAGCAAAGGATGTTGAGCTTATGGCAGCCCGTGAGATCAAAGGATCCGTCTGGCACTTTTTCACCAGTCCTGTCACAGGTCGAGGAGGGCCAAGTGCTCCATTGATTCAGGCACTGGAAGAGGCGGGCATACAGATCGTTATACATTAAGGAGGATAGCGGCAGATGGAATACGAGGTCATTCAACCGCCGTTCACACTCGAATTCCGAAATATGAGCAGGGAGGAGGCAATTCGCTACTTTAATTGGTTTATGGAGCAGATCCCTATCAGGATAAGAGTGCTTGAGCGAGCGGTTCAGTCCACAGCCGGATATGAAGACTGGCAGGCTGACTATACGCCAGCTTCTTTGGAGAAGTTAGGCCAGTGGTTCTGTGAGCACGTGGCGACCCGCAAGAGGACTGAGGAGGAAAAGGAAACGATTTACAGTAAGGCTCCAGAGTGGTTCAGGAGTGTCGAGATAGAGGACTGGGAATTAACCAACCAAACGTTTTCCCTGGCCATAGACATCGGGATGTATCTCAGCCGCGTACTCGAAAAGAACTGCCCAGGGTTGAGGTGGGTGATGGTTAAAAAGCCCAGGAGTGATGCAGACTTTCAACAACCCGTCCTAGTTGGCGTGGGCAAGCCTGTCTTCAATCCTATCGCGATACTAGTAACTTATGCCTATGGGATCGCGAGGCGTTCAAAGGGCCCAGAACGCTTAAAAGAACTGTACGATATTTGGGCAAATCTACTCGTCAAATAGCTTATGAATAGGTGACCGTCACCTCCCAGGTGACGGTCACCTGATTACTCTCGCCCGCAGATTTTGAAGAAGTGCGATGCACCTACAAGACGCATCGCACTTGTTATCCCAGCCCGATGAGCGTCAAGACGAGTCCCAGCACAATCAGCATGGCCAGCAGATCGCGATAACCCAGGTGTAGTCTGCGCATGCGGGTGCGGTGGGGTGTGCTGCGGAAACCGCGCGCGTCCATGGCCGTGGCCAATTCGTCGGCGCGGCGGAAGGCGGAGACGAAGATGGGCACGAAGATAGGGACCAGGTTCCGGGCTCTGCGCAAAGGCCCTCCCGTGAAATCGGCGCCGCGTGCCCGCTGCGCTTTGGCCAGCTTGTCTATCTCCTCCTGCAGGGTGGGCACAAAACGCAAGGCGATGGTGAGCACCATGGCCAGTTCGCGCACCGGCAGCCGGACCCTTTCCAGCGGGGACAGCATCGCTTCCAGACCGTGGGTCAATTGCATGGGCGAGGTGGTGAAGGTCAGCAGGGAGGCGGTGATGACCAACAGGCAGAGGCGATAAATCTGCCCTCCGGCAGCCAGCACCCCTTGCCAGGTGAGGGCGATGGGCCCCACGGCCAGCAGAGGCTCCCCCGGCGTGGTGAACAGGTAAAGGAAAAACATCAAGAAAGCGATCCCGAACACGGTGCGCAGGGTGCGCCACAGGGTCCTGGGAGGTACGCCGGCCAGGAGCACGAGAGTAGCGATGAAAGCGGATAGCGTCAGGTAGCTCCACGGGCTGTGGATGGCGAAGGGTATGGTCATCAGCACCAGCGTCACGCCCATTTTGACCCGGGGGTCCAGGCGGTGCAGGATGGAATCGCCCGGTACGTACATACCGATGGGAATTGCCTTCATGCGCCTGCCCTCCTCAGACCCCAGGCGCTGGCGATCTCGGCTGCGGCCTCGGCGGGCAGCAGGCGGTCAGTACGCACGTCTTTGCCCGCCTGCCGCAGGGCCTGTAAGAGCGCCACCGGCTCCGGCACGTCCAGCCCGATGTCCCGCAGCAACCGCGCATCGCTCAATACCTCTCGCGTGGGACCATCGGCCACCACCCGACCGGCTCGCAGTGCTATCACGCGCTCCACCAGCCGGGCCAGTTCTTCCAGAGCGTGAGAGACTATGATCAGGGTCATGCCCGTTTCCTGTTGCCATTGGCCCACTTTTTCCCACAGTGCCCGCCGTCCTTGTGGGTCTTGCCCGGCCGTGGGCTCGTCCAGGATCAGCACTCGCGGGCGCATGGCCAGAATGCTGGCCAGGGCCACCCGGCGTCTTTCACCTCCGCTCAAGGTGAAGGGCATGCGCGGCCCAATCCTCGCCGGGTCTAACCCCACCATCTCCAGGGCCCAATGGACCCGCGCTTTGACCTCGGTCTCGTCCAGGCCCAGATTGCGCGGTCCGAAGGCTACCTCGCGAAAAACGCTCTGCTCGAAAATCTGATCCTCGGGATATTGAAAGGCCAGCCCCACCTGCAAACGCAAGGAGCGGGCTGTGGCTCCCTTGCTGTGGATCGGAGTCCCCGCCAGCAACACGCGCCCCGTGGTCGGTTGGAGCAGACCGGCCAGATGTTGCACCAGGGTTGATTTCCCGGACCCCGTCGGCCCCACGAGGCCGATTCGCTCGCCAGCTTCGATCTCCAGATTCACCTCGTGGAGGGCGGTGCGCTCGAGGGGTGTACCCTGGTTGTAGATGTGAGTCAGGTTCTCTACGCGGATGTGCATAGCGCTTTCACCAGGTCCTGTAGAGTGAGTACGGTAGGAGGCAGCGGCAGGCCCTCAGCTCGCAGTCTGTGGGCGATGTCCACGATAGGGGGCAGGCTGAGTCCCAGAGCCTGTAATTTCGCTCCGTGGGCGAATACCTCCGCCGGGGGCTTGTCCATCACAATCGTCCCTGCATTCATAATCAGCACTCGCTGAGCAGATGCCGCTTCGGACATGGAGTGAGTGATCAGCAAGATGGTGATGCCTTCCTCGGCGTTGAGGCGTTGAATCGTGTTCAGCACCTGGCGGCGACCCACGGGATCGAGCATGGAGGTGGGTTCGTCCAGAACGAGGCAGGAGGGGCGGGTGGCCAGGGCTCCGGCGATGGCCACCAATTGCTTTTGTCCACCGGAGAGCATCTGGGGCGGGTATTGGCGGTAAGCCTCCAGTCCGACGATGGCCAGGGCCTCGTCCACGCGCTGCCGTATCTCCTCGGCGGGGACGCCCATGTTCTCCGGGCCGAAAGCGACGTCTTCTTCGACGGTGGTGGCCACGAGTTGATTGTCGGGATTCTGGAAGACCATGCCCACTTTGCGGCGCACGGCCCACACGTTGTGCGGGTCTGAGGTGCGCAAACCGTCCACCCAGACCGTGCCCCCGGTGGGGATGAGCAGAGCGTTGAGATGCCGGGCCAGGGTGGACTTACCCGATCCGTTGGGGCCGATCAGGGCTACAAATTCTCCGCGCTCGATGGAGAGATTCACATCGCGCAGGGCGACAATTTGCTCCCCGCTCTCCAGAGGATAGACGTATTGCAGGTTCTCGATGACGATGAAAGGATGCACTGCTTTCAGTCCCGCGTACCGGCGATCTTGGTGCCCCAGGCGGCGCGTAGAGCGGCTACGACGGGGATGGTAATCACGATGGAAAGGATGATCTCAAAAGGCACGTTGGTCAAGATTACCGGAATCATCGTCACCGCGTCGGCTGTGCCCAGAAGGAGCAGCAGACCCAGCACACCGATGCTGTTGGTCAGCGTGCCGACTAAGGCGGCGACCCCGGAGGCCACGGCCAGGCGTTGGCGGAACGGGCGAAAAGCGTAGTAGGCCAGCACGCCGATGAGGATGCGCGGCAGGAAAGCATCTATCAGAGCGAAGAGGAGATTGCCGCCCATGAATTGCAGGAAGAGGGCGCTGTAGTAGTACCAGGAAGTGAAGGCCAGGATCAGGCCCACCATAGCACCGACGATGGGCCCCGAGATGATGGCCGCGATGATGGCCGGGATGTGCAGGGTGGTGGCCGCAGCCGACATGTTGGGCACGGGGATCATGCCCAGTGGGGTGACGGCCAAGACGATGGACAGCGCCCCGAAGATGCCGGCTACCGCCAGGTCTCGGCTGGTGAGGTGTAGGCCCCGGGTGGGGGAATGGGTTGTGCTTTGCATGATTTAACCTCCTCAGTTGGCATAATCGTGTCTTCTCAAAATGTAGGGGCGAACCCTTGCGGTCGCCCAGGCGGGCAGGTGCAAGACCTGCCCCTACCCCAAATTATTGAGAAGATACGCATAATATAGGTTGCGAATCCAAATAAAAAGCCCCCGGTGCATCTCAGGGGGCAATCGGAAACGTGTCACGGGCCGGACCGACGTCGTCCAGGCCGGTAGTGCGATTTATTGCCGCCGTCTCGGTCGCACCGCGATCCAAGCGACTGGGATTGTATTGTGTTTCGCTCGCGCTCAC
>JACIWR010000267.1:4051-6134 GCA_014360845.1 Anaerolineae bacterium | reverse complement strand
GATCTCGCGGAGTGGTACTCCGCGAGCAGGCCCCGCAGTGCAACTGCGGGCCAGCGGAAAGTAGCGCAGGCTTTCCAGCCTGCGTGGGACGGGCTGGAAGCCCGTCTTACGCCCTATCAGGGCAACTGCGCGTCGCTTGACAGATTTGAGCAAATGAGGTATTCTCAGGGACGTTAGGCGGTGATGGTGCTGTCAGGAGCCGATGGATGCGAAACATTCCCACGTGGTTGCGAACCACGGTACGCACAGGGATTATCCCCCTGTTGGTGGTGACTCTCAATCTGGTGCAATTGAACTACGGGTCATCGGTAGGCGATTCGCCTGTAAGCCCGCTGGCGCGTGAGTATACCGTCAGCGCGCGCTATGGCACTCGCGCACCGACGGAGAGTGCTGAATTATCCCCCACCGTGACGCCAACGGCCACTTCCACAGCGACGCCCACGGCGACGCCGACGCTTACCCCGACCGCGACCCAGACTCCCACGGCGACACCGACTTCGACCCCCACGCCCACTCCTACCCCCTTCCCCACCCCCGATGGCGTGGTGCGTCAGGTCAATGTGCCGATATTGATGTATCACCATATCGCCGTGCCTCCGCCGGATGCTGATATTTATCGCCGTGATCTCTCCGTTACACCGGAAAACTTTGCCGCGCAGTTGCAATACCTGGCGGAGCAGGGCTATCAGACCATCACTCTGTATGATTTGGTCTATCATCTCAGTCTGGGCTGGCCCTTACCGCCCAAGCCAATCATTATCACCTTCGACGACGGTTATCGTGATAATTACACCAACGCTTTCCCCTTACTCCGCAAGTACGGTTTTGTGGGGACCTTTTTCATCCTGACCGAACCGATTGACCAGAAACAGGGAGAGTATTTGACCTGGGATCAGGTGCGCAGGATGAAGGCGGCAGGCATGGACATCGAGGTGCATGGCAGGACGCATCGGGACCTGCGGGGTCGGGATACGGGGTTTTTAATCTGGGAGATTGTGGGGCCACAGGAGATAATCGAAGCACGCACAGGACATCAGCCGCGCTTCTTCTGCTACCCCTCGGGTCAATATGATGAACTGGTAGTCGCCATGCTAAAATCGGCTTACTTCTGGGGGGCGGTGACCATTGAACAGGGCACTTTACACACTTCTGAAAACCTGTTTGAACTGCAGCGCATTCGGATCAAAGGAAAAGATACATTGGAGGATTTCGTCGCCAAGCTGGAATGGGACTGGTCCGACGAGTCTGGTGCGGAGTGAGAGGGCTGAGGAGGGGAGTTGCTCATAACGGCAGTGGGGCGGGTTGCTCCACCTCGCTCTCCCCTGCGGCGGTTATAGAGATGCCCTCGCGGAGTTGAACTCCGCGAGATCGTTGGACTCTCGCCGATGAGTTGCCTGCTGGTGGAGATAGTCGGCGGCGTTAAGAGTAATTTAGGGAAACTTGATAGTTTTTGACAGTCAGTTTGTGTTATACTAAAGCACAACTCGACAAGCCGCAACATTGGTTGGGGCTTTTTTGCGTGCATCTATCATGAGTGGGAGTTGACGATGGAACGGACATCTAGGCTGCCGGGTTTCTATAAATTGAGCCTGGAGGAGCGCGCGGACATCGTAGCGCGTTGGGCAGATTTGACCGCCGAGGAGCGGTCTGTCTTGACCGGGCAAGCAGGGTTGTCTGCGCCGCAGGCCGATCACATGATCGAGAACGTGGTCGGTGTGCACGGGCTACCGCTGGGCATCGCTGTCAATTTCCTGATTAATGGCCGTGATTATCTGATTCCCATGGCTATTGAGGAGCCGTCGGTGGTGGCCGGGGCCAGCTTTGCTGCCCGACTGGTGCGTGCCGGCGGGGGCTTCATCGCTACCAGCACCCCTCCGGAGATGATCGCTCAAATCCAGGTCCTGGATGTGCTCGACCCCTGGGCGGCCCGCTTCGACCTGTTGGCGGCCAAGTCGCGCCTGTTGGAGTTGGCCAACCAGACCGATCCTTTGATCGCCAGCCTGGGGGGCGGGGCGCGGGATTTGGAGGTACGGGTCATTGAGCATAGTCCCGTCGGCCCTATGGTCGTCGTCCACTTGATTTT
>JACIWR010000267.1:0-4041 GCA_014360845.1 Anaerolineae bacterium | reverse complement strand
ATTTTCGACTGCCGGGATGCGATGGGGGCCAACACGGTGAACACCGCTGCCGAGGCCCTGGCTCCGACCATTGAGGAGATTACCGGTGGGCGGGTGGTGTTGCGCATTCTTTCCAATTTGGCCGATAGACGCCTGGCGCGGGCCAAGGCGGTCATCCCGGCTGAGGCTCTCTCTTTCGGCGAATTCGCCGGGGAGACGGTGGTGGAGCGCATTATCGAGGCCTACGCCCTGGCGGCGGCGGACCCTTACCGCGCGGCCACGCACAATAAGGGCATTATGAACGGCATTGACGCCGTGGTCATCGCCTGCGGCAATGACTGGCGGGCTATCGAAGCCGGTGCGCACAGCTACGCGGCCCGTTCGGGACGCTACACCTCCCTTTCGACCTGGGCCAAAGACGCGGAGGGCAATCTGGTGGGCACGCTGGAGTTGCCGCTGGCCGTGGGTATCGTCGGCGGGGCCAGCCGGGTGCATCCCGCAGCACGCGTGGCGCTGAAGATTCTGGGGGTGAAGACAGCCAATGAACTGGCAGAGGTTATCGTCTCCGTGGGCCTGGCCCAGAACCTGGCCGCCATCCGTGCTCTGGCCACGGAGGGCATCCAGCGGGGTCATATGGAACTTCACGCCCGACAGGTGGCCATCGCCGCCGGTGCAGAGGGGGAGATGATCGAGCGTGTAGCGGCCCAGTTGGTGGCCGAACGGCGCATTCGCCTGGACCGCGCCCAAGAGATACTGCGAGAGATAAACCAATAACACTGTTGAGGGGATAGCTGTGACGTTGAAGCTTATGAAACCCAGTCGTGAAGTGGGCATTGTCGGCTACGGGGCCTATGTGCCGCGTTATCGTCTGCCGGCCAGTGAAGTGGATCGCGTGTGGAACGAGGGTTATGGCGGGGTGCCGATCAAGGAGAAAGCAGTGCCCGGCCCGGATGAGGATACGGCCACCATGTCCATCGAGGCCGCACGGAATGCTCTGCTGCGGGCCGGAATTGATCCGGGGCGCATTCGTGCCGTGTGGGTGGGGTCGGAATCGCACCCTTATGCGGTGAAGCCCACATCCACGATTGTGGCCCAGGCCATCGGGGCGGTGCCGGAGGCTCAGGCGGCCGATTGGGAATTTGCCTGCAAAGCCGGCACCGAGGCGATGCAGGCCGCCATCGGCATGGTGGGTTCCGGGATGATGGACTACGCCCTGGCCATCGGGTCCGATACGGCCCAGGGGCGTCCGGGGGACGCTTTGGAGTACACGGCCGGTGCGGGAAGCGCGGCCTACCTGCTCGGTCCCAAAGAAGAAAGCCTGGCTTATTTCGAGGCGTCGTACTCGTATGTCACCGACACGCCGGACTTTTTCCGCCGCCCATATCAGCATTATCCGCAGCACGGCAGTCGCTTCACCGGCGAGCCGGCCTATTTCAAACATCTGCTGACGGCGGCCCGTACTCTGATGGATGCAATGGGCTATACGGCCCAAGATTTTGCGGCGGCTGTGTTTCATCAGCCTAATGCGGCCTTTCCCCAGCGAGCGGCGAAGCAGTTGGGGTTCACCCGTGAGCAGGTTCAAGCCGGCCTACTGGTCTCGGAAGTGGGTAATACCTACGCCGCTTCGTCCATGCTGGGTCTGACTGCCGTGTTGGACGTGGCCAATCCTGGGGACCGGGTGCTGCTGGTGTCTTATGGCTCCGGCGCGGGCAGTGACGCTTTCTCTTTGGTGGTCACAGACAAGATCGTGGAACGTCGGGACAAGGCCCCGCGTACCCGGGATTACGTGGCCCGGCGTAAGGAGATTGATTACGCGCTGTACGTACGCTATCGCAAGAAGTTACACATGCACTGAGCATCCAGGTGACAGTCACTTTGAAAGTGACTGTCACCTGATGGAGGAGGGAGGTTTTTGCGAGACGTTTCTATCATCGGCATTGGACAGACCAAGGTAGGAGAGCACTGGGACAAGTCACTGCGCCATTTGGCAGGTGAGGCAGTGCTGGCAGCTATGCGTGATGCCAGCATCGAAATGGCCGATAGCCTGTACGTGGGTAACATGCTCTCCGGCGAGATCGCGGCTCAGGAGCACCTGGGCGCGCTGGTGGCCGACTTCGTCGGCTTGCGCGGCATAGAGGCGGTGAAGGTGGAAGCAGCCTGTGCCTCTGGAGCGGCGGCGCTGCGACAGGCCTATATCGCCGTGGCGGGAGGAATGGCCGATGTGGTCATCGCCTGCGGTGTGGAGAAAATGACCGATGAGGTAGGGGATGTGGTCACCGCCGCCCTGGCCCTGGCCAGCGATGGCGAATACGAGACCTTCCACGGCCTGTCTTTCGTGGCTATCAACGCCTTGCTCATGCGCAGGTACATGTACGAGTTCGGATGGAAGCACGAGGACTTTGCTGCCTTTGCGATAAATGCACACAAAAACGCCGTGGGCAATCCACATGCCATGTTTCCCAAACCCATCACCGTGGAGAGGTATGAGCAAGCGCGCATGATCGCCGACCCCATCAATCTGATGGATTCCTCTCCCATCGCCGATGGTGCGGCGGCGGTGGTGCTCTGTCCCACGGAGCAGGCCCGAGCTTTCACCGACAACGCGGTGCGTATCGCGGCTTCGGCGGTGGCCACGGATGCTCTGGCCGTCCATGACCGCCCCGATCCCCTGTTTCTGCAGGCGGTGTACCTCTCGGCACGGAAGGCGTATCGCCAGGCGGGCATCTCGCCCCAGGATATTGACCTCTTCGAGGCCCACGATGCCTTCACCATCATGGCCGCCCTTTCTCTGGAAGCCTGCGGCTTCGCGGAACGAGGTCAGGGCGTGCGTCTGGCCCAGGAGGGGGAAATCACCCTGGAAGGACGTATTCCCATTTCCACCATGGGCGGTCTGAAAGGACGCGGGCATCCGGTGGGAGCGACAGGCATCTACCAGGTGGTGGAGGTCGTGCAGCAACTACGTGGTCAGGCAGGGGCTAATCAAATCAAAGATGCCCATTGGGGTATGGCCCAGAACATCGGGGGCAGCGGAGCGACGGTCATTACCCACATCCTGGAAGCATTGTCTTAGTACTGCTCGGAATGGGTTGACACTTTAATCGGCAACATACTGTCAACGAATGGTGGAACGAATAAACGAATGATCAGCATCGCGGTCTATTCGTTTATTCGTTGGATGTTCGCTGACAGAGAAGCCGCCCAAGCCAAAAAACGAACGGAAAACAGTGGGGGCTGATTTACCCACTGGATCTGGGCCCAAGGCGGGGCTATTTTCTCTTGAGAATTTTTTCAGGGCTTCAAAAGTGTAAACCTATTTCCGCCAGAATGCAGAATTTTATCAACAGCGAGATATGTGATGTAGCGGCGGACGGCCCTGTCCGCCCGGGAACGCGGCCACGGCGGGCCGCCGCTACGCCTTTGCACTAATTATACGTGGAGGTATATAGATGGGAATTCCAACTCATTGGCGAACACAGAATCAGCGGTATCGTTTAGTAGGTGAAGTATGCCAGCACTGCGGGGCCAGGTTGTTCCCGCCCCGGGATGTTTGTCCCGAGTGCTCTCAACCTGCTTATGAGCCTTACGAGTTCAGCGGGCGTGGCGAAGTGTACTCGCATTCGACCATCTTTCACGCGCCCAAGGGCTACGAAGAGTTCGTGCCCTACACTGTGGCCCTGGTCAAGCTGGAGGAAGGGCCGCTGGTGACGGCCCAGCTCACAGACGTGGACACGGGTGAGGCGTACATCGGTATGCCGGTGGAGATGGTCACCCGCAAGCTGCGGGAAGAGGGCGAGGACGGGGCTATCATCTACGGATATAAGTTCCGACCCGTCTTGCGGTAGGACGGGGCCTCGCCCCGCCATGTTTCGTCAGGTCACGGGCCCGACCTACTCGGGGACTTGTCCTGCTGTTTGCTGACCCCTCCCGCGTGCTCTGGGCCTGCGGGCGGGTCACATAAATTCAGCACTTCACAATCTGTAGCGGCGGACGGCTCTTCGTCAGGGCTCAAGACAAGCCCTTCGACGGAGCTCAGGACAAGCCCTGTCCGCTCGTGAACGCGGC
>JACIWR010000266.1 GCA_014360845.1 Anaerolineae bacterium | reverse complement strand
AAGGTGACCCACGACGTGACCGAGCAACGACGTCAGGCCGTGTTGGGCCTGCTGAGCAACCTCTTCGGCACCGATAAGCTGCAGGGCCGGCGCAAGCTCAACATCAAATGGCGCGGCACCAGCCGTTCCGGGACGGTGCAGGCGGTGGAAACAGACGCCGGTCACCTGCCGCCTCCCGACGCCAAGGCCGAGTTCGCCATCTGGATCGCTTTCCCCCGCTTCCCTGGCGATTCATCACCGCTGAAGCCGCCCAAGAACGGTGGCCTGGGGCCGTATGGATCCCCAAGGAAGCCGACGACGAACTGAGTCGGCAACTGGACAACCTGGCCCGCATCCTCTTCCTCACCGAGAGCCCTGCCGGCAAGGCCTACATCGCCGCGAAGTACAGCGGCGAGGAGGGCCGCCGGCTCACCGAAAGCTGGACCGCCGCGGCCTTCCAGTTGCGGGAGAGCCTCCTGGCGGGCCTCACGGACCTCTACAGCCAGGGCCGGCTCAGTGCCTCGGTGAGCATTGGTGAGAACCCCTCGGTCGGCGCCACGCTGCAGGATGCCCTCAAGGACCTGGGGGCGCGACTGCTGGACGCCCGCTTCCGCCAGCACCCCGAGTTCACCGCCGACGTCACTCCCCAGGCATTGGAGAGCCTCTACAAGGCGCTGATCAAGGGAGACGGTCGCATTGCACCGGAGATGGGACAGCCCCACAACTATGCCGCCCATTACGGACTGCCCCTGCGTATCGTCAGGCCTGCCGGCACTGCTTACGCCCTGGACCTGGGCAACTCCCCCTACGTGCAGACCATCGAGGAAGCCCTGAAGGGCGGGGATGGCGTGCGGGTGCGGGACCTGCAAGAGCGGCTGGGCCGTGATTTCGGCCTGCCACCCTTCCTGACTGATTTCCTGGCCCGGTTGACGGTGATCTTTCGTGACCTGCGTGTGGTGCGCGGGCGGGAGCCGCTGCCCATCGAGAACCCAGGGCAACTGAGCCTGCACGGCAACGACCTGCTCATGCTCGGCCAGCGAGTGAGTCATGGAGAGTGGGCGGCCTTCACCACCTTCTACACAGCCATCGGCGCCGGGACACTGCCCGACCAGCCCAGTGTGCACCGGCAGGACGCCGCCTGGGCGTCCTTGCGCCAGTTCGTTAACAGGCAGGGGAGCACCTACGCCCAACTGCGCCAGGCGGTGACCGAAGCGGCCACACCGCTGGGCGGGGCCCCGAGGGAGCTGGAGCAGGCCCTGCAGCAGATCAAAGCCGTGCTGGACCAGGTGGAGGAAGCACTGGACGAGCCTACCTCGGAAGCCGGCATCCGGTGGCTGACCCGGACGACTTCTCCCTCTCAGAGCCTGTCGCAGATGTTGCAGGAAGCCCGCGAGATGAGCGGCCGGCTTCAGGATGTGGAGGTGCGCGGCCTGTACCAGCAGCTTCATAAATCCCCGTCGCAGGTCACGGCCCGGGAAGCTATTGCCCAGTACGTCACTGGACAGATGCAACGGAAGGAGCTGGTGGCGCAGCTCCAGACGCTGCGCCAGGAAGAGAAGGAGCCACTTGTTGTACCGGGCATTGGGTCGCTGAGGCTCAAAGTCCGCTTTGGTGCCCTGCGCAAGGCGCTGGAAGACGGCGGCCTCCAGCCAGCCGAGGGCTGGGGCGCCTTGAGCGAATTGCCCGACGATGCCGAGGTGACGGTGGAGGTGCGGCAGGATGCTGAAGTGTGAAGAGGCGGAGCGGGCGCTGCAAGAACTCATTGCGCCTCATGCGGTGGCAGCACGTACGCTGGTCATCCAGGACCGGACGGGGCTGCTGAGGCCGCCGGTCGCCGAAGGGCTCCCGCTGACCGTGGCCGGACAGGCATGGTTCGTTATCGCCGCCGGGCCGCTCTTGCAGGTGCGTCGTCAGTTGTGGGAGAGGCAATCTCAGTGTGTGGCTCTGGTGGCACCGCAGGGTGTGCCGCTGGCGGGGCTGCGCGATCTCACCGCCGCTGCCGTCCACCTGCCAGCCGGGGGCGCGCACCTGCTGCGGGTGCTGGCCGACGTACACCTGCCTGACGACTCCCGCCTCGACCCGCTGGCAGCCACCCTGTTGGAGCATCCCAGTCGGCTGAAGCCCCTCCAGGGTCGGCGGTTCACCCGCGCCAGCCTGCCCCGGGCTATAGTCTCAGCCTTACTGGAGCAGGACCTCCTGGATGCGCCCTCCGACGCCGCAGCCCTGGCCCGCATCCTGCGCAGCGGCGCTCCAGTGCCCGCAGCGGCCTACGACCTCTGCCGGGAGTACGCTGCCACCCTCAGTGCACCCTACCAGCCCCTGATCGCCGGCCTGCTGACCTTTGAGCACAGCCGGACGGCGGTCGCTCAAGCCCTGCTCCAGGCCGAGATCAGCCGTCGAGAGGGCAAAGTGCCTTCCGATCCCCTGGTGAGCCGGTTTCTGGAGCACGCCGCCGTGAACAACGTTGCCCTGTTGGAGGCCTTCGCCACTCGATTAGAGGAGGCGCTCCTGGCCGAACCGGAGTGGGGGTGCGACTTCGTGCGCCGGCTGTCTGCTCAGCCGGTCACTCATCCCTCGCGCATCCTGCCCGCTGCGCTGGAGGCCAACATGCGTCGCCAACTGGGTGAACTGCTCTCCGGGCAACGCACAGCGGTGGACGACCGGCTGTGGCGAGGGCACCTCTTCTACTCCGAGTACAGACCCTGGGTGGCTGCGCTGGGCCGGCTGGCGCTCCTCGCCCAATTACAGAATGAAATCCAACGGCTATTGAGCGACGACGCGGACCTGCCCCGCCTGGTGCAAGCCTATGTGGAGCGCATCTCGGCCGGCGACCTGGCCTGGATGGAGTTGGATGAGCTGGCCAAGAAGGCCATCCCGCTGCATGGTGAGATCACCAAAATTCGCCAGGCCTATCGGAAAGCCCGCATCGCCCTCAACCGGGCCTTTGCGGAGCGCTACGTGGCCGAGTACCCCCACCTCTTCGGCGGTGGGGCCTTGCCGCTGGTGGTACACCTGCTGCCCAAAGCCATCAAGCCACGCCTGGCCGCCGGCGAGCAGGTGTTGGTCATCCTCGTGGACGGCCTGGGCTACCCCCTGTGGCAGCGCTTTCGCGCCGACCTGATGGCCCAGGGGTGGCAACCGGAAGACGGATACGCCCTGGCCCTGCTGCCCACGATCACGGCCGTCAGCCGCTACGCTATCTTCTCCGGGCCGGTCGCTGAGTGGGTCTATCCGGATCTGGCCGAGCCGGACGACGAGGCACCCAGCGAGGATGAGCTCAAGGCGCTCCAGGCAGCGTTGCCGGGCCATGCCGTGGCCGTGTACAAGAAGCGGCAGCTGAAGACCGCCCCCGACGCCGTCACCGAAGCCATCCGCGGGCAGCAGCACGACCTCAGCGTCGTAGTGATCAACGAGGTGGACGAGGCTATTCGCTCACCGGCCCACGCCCCCTTCCCGCTGAAGCTGGAGGACTATCCCTTCCTCAACGCCGCGCTCAATGCCGCCCGTGCTTCCCGGCGTGCCGTGCTCTTGGTGGCGGACCACGGGTTCACGCCCGACGGAGACCGCAAGTGGCCCACGCCCTCGGGAGCTGGGGTGGTGGAGAGCCGGTTAGCCCGCGGCGACCGAGAGAGGGCAGAGCCCTCGCTGCCGGCCCTGTGGTGTCGGGACCTGGTCTACGACCTGGGCGGCCCCTTTCTCGCTCTGTACGACTTCGGGGGGCGCTTCAAGCACCAGCCGAAGGTGGGCTATCACAGCGGCATCGGCCTGGAGGAGACGGTAGTGCCCGCCGTCTGGCTCAAGGTGGGAGCCGCCGTGCCAAGCATGGACCTGCACTTCGTGGGCATGCCAGAGCAGGTGACCGAGGACGAAGAGGTGAAAGTCACGGTAGAACTGTTGACACCAGCCGGTGGTCCCGGAGCGGTGCGCGTGGAGGTGTGGCTGCCCGAGGGGCCCCCTGTCAGCTTCTGGGCGGAGCCCCAGCCGGGACTGCCCTTCCAGCAGTGGCAGGTTTCCTGGCGACCCACACTGCCACCTCGCGAGCCAGTGGAGCCTCAGGCCGTGTGGCTGCGGGCAGTGTGTTACCACGAGGGGAGCGAAGTGGCCCACGCCGAGGTCGAGGTCACCATCCAACCACGGCGAGGCAAGTACGAAAGCGCCGTTGCCTTTTTGCTGCCATGAGCTGTGTCCGTAGAGGGATGAGGAGCGACGATATGACCTGGGAAGAGAAACTACGCCGACGGTTTCCAGACAAGATCGTAAACAAGGCGCTGACCCGCAAGATCATCCGGCGGCAACTGCCGCGCTTCGTCACCGAATATCTACTGGCCCGCTACGCCGATCGCGGGGAAACGGAGGCGCTGCGCATCGCCAACGACATCGTTCTGAAACATTTCCCTGAGCCGCGTCATGCCGAACGGGTGGTTTTTGAGCTCGCCCAGCAGGGAAGCTTGCGATTGCTGGGGTTCTTCTACGGCCACTTTGACGACAAGATCCACGCGCCGCTGATTCGGACGCCGCTCTTGGGCCGGCGCGAGATGCGCATCAGCACCCGGCTGCCCAAGGAATACCCCATCCTGCTAGAGGGGGGCGCCTGGGGTATCGCTGAGATCCACTACGAGCCTAACGCCGAGGTGGACGGACGCAAGATCCCATTCTTTATCGCCAACTTCGCCCCCTTCCAGGTAGCCCGCATTGATGTGGACGACTATAAAGAGGCCCGCAGCCTGTTCACCTCCGACGAGTGGATCGCGGTGCTGGTGAGCACCATCGGCCTCAACCCGGCCGCCTATAGCCGACGGGAAAGCCTCTACGTGCTCACCCGTTTTCTCCCCCTGGTGGAGCCCAACCTCAACCTGCTGGAGCTGGGTCCGCGGGGGACAGGCAAGACCTACGGTATCCGCAACATCTCGCCCTACAGCTTCGTCATCTCCGGCGGCAAGGCCACCGCCGCGCAGCTCTTCCTGGACCTACGCACCCGCAGCGTGGGAGTGATCGCCCGCAAGGACGTAGTGGTCTTCGATGAGATCGCCTACGCCAAGTTCGATGCCACCCGCGACGACGTGCTGGGCATCCTCAAGGATTACATGGCCTCTGGGCTCTTCAGCCGTGGCGGGATCGAGATGCCCAGCGAGTGCAGCATCCTCATGGTGGGCAATACCGACCACGGCACCAAAGAGGCAGAGGAGGGCGAAGAGATTGAGGAACTGCTGGCGGACGATGCGGTGCCGGGGGTAGAGACGCCTCCGGTGGACGAGGAACAGGGGACTGTTGGCGAGCGTTACCTCTTCCAGTCGCTGCCCGTGGCCCTGCCCCAAGCTTTCAAAGAAAGTGACAAGATCAGGAGATTGGTGTACAATATGGGTGAGCATGGGATGACCTCCTGTTGGAACCGGTAGAATGGCTTTTTGCCTATTCTACTCAGGAGGCGTCCCGTGCTCAAATTATCCATTTTCGCCAGAGTCTAGAATATATATTTTGAGCGATAATCTGCAACTTGGTGATATATGCCTCGTGATATCTTGGACCTGGAGACGCTTCTGAGAGTTCCGCACGTAGATGTGGACTGCGATTTTCACCTCTCCCCGGACGGCACAGAAATCGCCTTTTCTTACAACATCTCCGGCCGGTGGGAGATCTATCTGATGCCGCTGGATGGGTCTGCCCCACCTCGCCAAATCACCACCGGACCGGGGGCTAAGTTCGCCCCTCGCTGGTCGCCTGACGGCCGGCGCCTGGCCTACGTTCTCGATCTGGACGGCGGCGAACTCTTCGACATCTACGTCTATGATCTCGTCACAGGCCAACACCTCAATCTAACCCCAGACACTCCCGAGGCCATCCAGCCCCAATTTGCCTGGTCCCCCGACGGGCTTTACATAGCTTTCCTCTCCGACCGGGCTGGTCGTTTCGATGCCTACGTGATGCCCGCCACCGGCGGCGCCCCCCGTTTTGTCCTCGCTCTCCCCTATCCCGCTGGAAAAGTCCGCTGGTCACCCGATGGTTGCTGGCTGGCGGTCGAGGTGGAGGCCAGCGGGCAGGATTTCGCCACCTACATTGTCCCGGCGGCTGGCGGCAGACCCCGCCCCATTGGTTACGAGGACGAATTTATTCCCGCCAAAGACGCCTGCTGGTCTCCTGATAGCGCCCGCGTTGCTTTTTCTTCTGAC
>JACIWR010000265.1 GCA_014360845.1 Anaerolineae bacterium | reverse complement strand
TGACCGCCCGCCTTCAACTGCCCGGCCGGTTGGAACATTTCACCCTCAGCGACGAAAGCGGTCAGCCGCAGCCCTGCCAGGTGTTACGGCGCTACACCGAAGAGCTTGGGATCATGGAGTTCACCCGCGCCGAGGTGGACAGCGTGATCGGCACGGTGGAGAGCGGGCACATCATGGGTCATCCCATCCAGGAGATACATGTCGCTCGCGCAGAAGACGAAGCCGACCTGGCCCACGTGGACGTCACCCTGCTGGAAGCTGGTCAGCCCGACCCGCAGGCCACCCGCCGGGCCATGGACACCGTCCGCGCCTGGCAGGACGACGAAAGTGTGCAACGTTACCGCGTGCGCCTGCACTTCGCCTCCACGGTGGAACTGGCCTTCGTCGCCCGAGACGTACCCGACCACGGCTATCGCGCCTTCGCCATCCGTCCCGCCCCCGCACCTCACCACCCCGCAGGGCCAAGCGACGAGGCTCACGCCAACCAGGAGGCACTCTCCATCGAAAACGAGTTCTTCCGCGTGACAGCCGACCCCGCCAGCGGCACCTTCGACCTCACCGACAAAACCAGCGGCCTGGTGTTGCGGGGACTGAATCGCTTCGTGGACGGCGGTGATCGGGGCGACGAATACAACTACTGCCCCCCGGAGACCGACCGCCTGGTGGATGCCCCCGCCGCCCCACCGATTATCCGCCTGGTGGAGTCCGGCCCGGCGCGGCAGACCCTGCAAATCGAGATGACCTATCGCCTGCCCGCCGCCCTCACCCCCGAGCGCAACGCCCGCGCCGGGGAAACAGTCGAGCTACCCATCGTCACCCGCGTCAGCCTCAGCCCCGGCGTGCGCCGGGTGGACATCCAGACCACGGTGGACAACCAGGCCCAGGATCACCGCCTGCGCGTCCACTTCCCCACGCCGATCCGTACCGACGTCTCCCACGCCGAGGGCCACTTCGATGTGGTGACCCGTCCTGTGGACCTGCCCACGGACACGGCGGACTGGGCCGAGCAGCCCACCCCTACCCATCCGCAGCGCACCTTCGTGGACGTTAACGATGGGGAAAGAGGGTTGATGGTGATCAACAAGGGATTGCCGGAGTATGAAGTGATGCGGGAGGAGAAGACCGGGGGAACTCTGGGAAACTCAGGGGTGACGGTGGCTCTGACCCTGCTGCGCTGCGTGGGCTGGCTTTCCCGCGAGGACCTGGTCAATCGTCCCGGACACGCCGGGCCAGGCCTATCCACGCCCGGAGCTCAGTGCCCAGGCCGCCACGTGTTCGAGTACGCCCTGGTACCCCATGTCGGCGGCTGGCAGAGCTGTTTCCGCCAGGCTCACGCCTTCAACGCCCCGCTGCGCGCCCTGCCCACCGGCATCCACCAGGGGAATCTGCCCCTCACCGGCAGCTTCATCACCACCAACCCGGAGACGGTGGTGGTCAGCGCGGTGAAAATGGCAGAAGCAGGGGACGGCCTCATCGTGCGCGTTTACAACATCGGCGATGAGCCCGTGGAAGCGAAACTGCACCTGTGGCGACCGTTCCGGCGCGCTGTCCTGGTCAATTTGAACGAGGAGGAAAAAGCGGGGATGGAGGAATCGGGGGGACTCGGGGAACCTGGGGAAATCAAGGAACTCAGGTTCACTATGCGAAGGAAACAGATAGTGACCTGGAAATTCACGTAGGTCGGGTTGACAGCCCGACCTACGTATCGCGGTACAGGCCGTGCTCGTAAATGTACCGCTCCACCGCCTCCGGCACGTGATACTTGATGGACTCGCCAGCCCGCACCCGCCGCTGAATCTCTGTAGACGAGACATCCAGTTGCGGCGAGTTGATGAACACCACCCGCTGCGAAATGCCAGGCAGATAGCGTTCCAGCTCCTCCATGTCCACCTTGTAATTTGGCCGTTCCACAGCCACGATGCGACACAGGCGAATCAGGCGATCCGGCTGATGCCAGGTGAGGAGATCGCCCAGGGAATCGGAGCCCATGATGAAGTATATCTCCACCCCCGGTCCCCATTCCTCGTGCAGCAAAGCGATGGTATCCACCGTGTAACAGGGACCGAAGCGATCAATGTCCACCCGCGAGACCTCAAAGTGCGGGTTGCCGGCAATGGCCAGTTTCACCATGGCCAGGCGATGTTCTGCCGGCGAGACCTGCACGTCCAACTTGTGGGGCGGCAGCCCGGCGGGGACGAAGATAACTTTGTCCAGACCCAACTGAGTGCGCGCTTCCTCGGCAATGGCCAGATGGGCAATGTGGATGGGATCGAACGTGCCGCCCAACACCCCTATGCGCCGGGGATGTTTCTCCTTAGTTTGCGGGGATGCATGCTTCACAGACGCCACTCCAGTTCAATGTCTCCAATGTACACCGTATCGCCCTCCGAGACGCCCTCCTCCTCCAAGGCCTGCGCGATACCCATGCCCACCAGGAGACGGTGAAAGCGCTCCAAAGCCTCGCTCTGCTCCCAATTGGTCATACGTGCGGCGCGCTCGATGCGCACGCCCTGCACGCGCCAAACGTGTTCATCCTCGCGCGTGATGGTGAAGGCATCCTCATCCGGTGGCAGGGTGAAGACCTCGACCTCGGTCACAGGGGCGGGGCGCGGCAACTCGGCCAGGAGATTGGCCACCCGTCGCATCAGGGGTTGCACTCCCTCCCCCGTGGCCGCGGAGATGCTCATCACCTCCAGACCCCGCCGTTTCATCTCCCGCTGCACAGCGGGCCAAATCTCGCGCGCCTGGGGCAGGTCCATCTTGTTCAACACCACAATCTGCGGCTTGCGGGCCAGCTCCGGGCTGAACAGGGCCAACTCCTCGTTGATCGCCTCGTAGTCGGCAATGGGCTCCGGACTGGCTCCATTGAGCAGATGGATGAGCACGCGGGTTCGCTCCACGTGACGCAGGAATTTGTGACCCAAGCCCGCGCCCTGGCTGGCTCCCTCGATGAGGCCGGGCAAATCGGCCAGGACGAAGGTGGTGTTCTCGTCTACGGCCACCACGCCCAGGTTCGGTTCCAGCGTGGTGAACGGGTAGTCGGCGATCTTGGGACGGGCGGCACTGACGGCGGCCAACAGGGTGGACTTACCCGCGTTGGGCTTGCCGACGATGCCCACATCGGCGATGAGTTTCAGCTCCAGGTAAAGCCAGCGCTCCTCGCCGGGCTCCCCTTTTTCAGATATGCGGGGAGCCTGGTTGGTAGACGTGGCAAAAGCCGCATTCCCTCGCCCGCCGCGCCCGCCCCGGGCCACGCGCACCCGTTGACCCGGCTCGGTGAGATCGGCCAGCAGCGCTCCGGTATCGGCGTCGCGCACGACGGTGCCCAGCGGCACCTCGATAAACACGTCCGCGCCGCGCCGCCCGGTTTGATTCTTGCCCCGGCCATGCTGACCGCGCTCGGCTTTGAAATGTACCTTGCGTTTGAAATGCAGCAGCGTATTGCGATGTGGGGAGGCCACCAGGTACACATCGCCTCCGGCACCGCCGTCACCGCCGCTGGGGCCGCCAAAGGGCACGAATTTCTCGCGACGAAAGGCCACACACCCATTGCCCCCGTCGCCACCTTTCACGTAAATCTTCGCTTCGTCGAGAAACACAGCACCGCTCTCCTTGCCAAATAGACTCTCCGACAACGAAGTAAGCATACACGCAAATGCCGTACTTGTCAAGATGCGCGGCGGAGTCCACCTCCGCGAGATCAGAGGCAAGCCCCCGGCTTTGCCGGGGGTCAGTGACAGCCTTTCGCTGTCCCACAGTTGCACTGCAGGACAGACCCTCCGCTCGTTCAGACTGTGGCAATCGCCCGACATGAACTTGACAAGAACCCCATCCTCAAGTACAATTAACTACCAAAAGAAGCGAGTACAAGCCCCCAACCGGAGCCTCTCGCGCATCGAAGCCCCTGATGAGCATTATCCCGATTGACCACACAGACCAAAGTGGTCCCGTTGATTCTCCGAGTGGAGTTGCCCAGATGACAGCCCGGCAGCGTGAAGCCAACCTCACCTACAATTACTACTTTTATTTTACTTATATGACTACGTCTGCGAGACGGTTGCTTCACGCTGCCAGGAGGAAGAGAAGCCAGCATAAAATAGGCTAAACACCCCCAGAACATTGTAAGGACGTGGAGCAACCAACTCCACGTCCTTTTTTGTTCCCCGCATACCAACGCGCTGGAGGAGAAGACAACATGACCAGAGTAGCATTTCAAGGCATTACTGGGGCTTATTCGGAGGAGGCCATTCGCCAGTTCTTCGGCCCAGAAGTGGAGAGCGTCCCTTACAACACGCTAGATGACGTATTCTTCGCTGTGGACGGGGGCGAGGCCGACTACGGGATGGTGCCGGTGGAGAATGCCATCGCCGGCTCTGTGATCCGGGCCTACGAACTACTGATGGAACACGACCTGCGCATCTACGCCGAAACAATCCTGCAGGTGCGACACATGTTGCTCGCCCTGCCCGGCACCCAGCTTTCCGATGTGAAGCGCGTACGATCACACCCGCAGGCCCTGGCCCAATGCCAGCGTTATCTGGCGCGTCACGGGCTGGAACCTGAACCCGCCTTTGACACCGCCGGCAGCGCCCGCGACTTAGCCGCGAACCCCCAAGCCGACGTCGCGGTGATCGCCAGCGAACTGGCCGCCGAACTGTACGGCCTGAACATCATAGACCGGGACATCGAGGACTTCCCTTTTAATTACACTCGCTTCTTCGTCCTGGCAATGGAGACTCCACCCCGCGCTCAGCGCAATAAGACATCCCTTATTTTCACCACACCCCACCAACCGGGAGCCCTGTACGAGTGCCTCGGCGAGTTCGCCAAACGGCGCATCAATCTCACCAAGATTGAGTCACGACCGCGTCTCAACCGGCCCTGGCAGTACATCTTTTACCTGGATTTCGAAGGGCATTGCCAGGACCAGGAGTGCGAGGCGGCAATAATGGGGTTGCTGCGACGCTCCTCCTTCGTCAAATTGTTGGGCTCCTATCCGGCTGCTACAACCCCCGTGCTGGACAACGAGGTCGGCAAAGCCAGTGAGAGCCTCTGTTAGGAGGTGATCGTATGATTGTGATTATGAAACAAGGCGCAACAGAGGTACAGATCGCCAATGTCACCGCTCGTATCGAGCAACTGGGTTGCCGGGTACACCTCTCCGAAGGCAAGGAACGCACCATTATTGGCATCATCGGCAACGGGCGGCCCATAGACCGCGAACAGATAGAGCTCATGGACGGCGTCGAGAGAACGGTGCGCATCCTGCGCCCCTTTAAACTCGCCAGCCGCGACTTTCACCCCCTGGACACCGTTTTCGCCATCAATGGCATCCAGATCGGCAGCAGGCAGTTGGTGGTGATGGCCGGCCCGTGCGCCGTCGAGAGCCGCGCACAACTGCTGGAAACCGCTCACGCCGTGAAAGAGGCGGGGGCCCACGTCTTGCGCGGTGGAGCCTTTAAGCCGCGTACTTCCCCTTACAGCTTCCAGGGATTGGGCGAGGAAGGTCTGAAGCTGCTGGCCCAGGCGCGCGAGGAGACGGGATTGCCCATCGTCACCGAGGTGCTGGACCCCCAACAGGTGCCCCTGGTCGCCACCTACGCCGATATTCTCCAGATCGGTGCGCGGAATATGCAGAACTACGCCCTGCTGCACGCCGTGGGGGAAGCCCAGCGACCGGTGCTGCTCAAACGCGGGATGATGTCCACCATAGAGGAACTGCTGATGGCCGCCGAGTACATCCTCTCCCACGGCAATGAGCGCATCATCCTCTGCGAGCGCGGCATCCGCACCTTTGAGCAGTACACGCGCAACACCCTCGACATCAGCGCCGTGCCCCTGATCAAACAGCTCAGCCACCTGCCGGTCATCGTGGACCCCAGCCACGGAACGGGTAAATGGGAACTGGTGGAGCCGGTCTCGCGGGCGGCGGTGGCCGTCGGGGCCGATGGATTGATCATCGAAGTGCATCCGCACCCCGAAGAAGCCCTCTCCGATGGCGCCCAATCCCTCAAACCGGAGCGTTTCGCCACGCTGATGCAGAGCCTGCGGCCCGTAGCTGCAGCCGTGGGGAGGACGCTATGAGATGAAATTTCGAGATAATCTAGTCACCTGACAGTTTGAAGATGCCATTGCAGAAAGGTGCTCCGCGCCACCCTTGGGGCCGTAGTCATCCTGAGCGGAGTGAGTCCCGAAGCGGCA
>JACIWR010000264.1 GCA_014360845.1 Anaerolineae bacterium | reverse complement strand
CGAAGGATGCGGGACTCGTGCTTTCGTCATCCTTCGACTGCGTGCGCCCCCTCGCTCCCGCTCAGGGGCGCACTCCGCTCAGGATGACTCTTGCTCCAAATGTGGAAGCAGAACGCCTCTTCGCCATGGCATTCTCAAACTGTCAGGTGACTAGATGGGGGATGAGTAGCGTGTAGCAAGAGAGGCAGGGTATGAGTAAGGCTGAGGCCAGTGCTCAGGTGGCTGCTTTGATGCGAGCCGGTGTGACCGCCGCCCGGCGCGGTGATCGTGCCCTGGCCCGGCGTTGTTTCCGCCGGGTTGTGGCCCTGGACCCGCGCAACGAGGCCGCTTGGCTGTGGCTGGCCGGTCTTGCCGATGATCCCCGGGCCAGCCTGGCTTATCTGAGCCGCGTGTTGGAGATTAACCCCGCCAACGCGCGGGCCAAGGCCGGGTTGCGCTGGGCCCGGCAGCGGATGTCGGCGCGGGCTGCTGCTCCTCAGGCCCCGGCCATCTCCGCTCCGCCGCTGCAGCTCCGCGCCGTGGACCGGGGAGAGCTATCCCAGGAGCGGCAGCCTGTCAAGCGCAATCGGGGCCTGGTCTGGGTGATAATCGCCTTGCTGGCGGCGAGCCTGGTGGGGTTGAGTATGGTGCTCGTCGCTGTGGACGCGCCACAAGCGGTGCTGGCGGCCTTGTTGCCCACGGCGACGCCGACCTCGACGCCCACTGCTACCTCCACGCCAACTTTCACACCCACGGCGACGCCGACTTCGACCTCCACTCCGACCTCGACACCGACCTTTACACCGACACCGACTTCCACCCCCACCTCGACGCCCACCGCCACTCCCACCCACACACCGCGTCCCACGGCGACTTTCACCCCGCCGCCGCCCCCGCCGACCGTGCCCCCGACCGGTGGCGAGAAGTGGATTGATGTCAATCTCACCGCCCAGCAGGTGATAGCTTACGAAGGGAACCGCGCCATGTTGGTGGCTACCGTCTCCACCGGATTGCCGAGCACGCCCACCGTCACCGGGCGGTATCGTATCTACCGCAAGGTCGCATCGCAGGCCATGTCCGGTCCCGGCTATTACCTGCCCAACGTGCCCTGGGTGATGTATTTCTATCGGGGATATTCCTTTCACGGGACTTACTGGCACAACAACTTCGGCCAGCCGATGAGCCACGGCTGTGTCAACATGCGCACCTCCGATGCCAAATGGCTCTACGATTGGGCGCCCATCGGCACATTGGTGGTGGTGCATTACTGAGTGGTCAGCCGATTAATCGGATTAAGCGGACGAGGTGATCGGCTGCATCGGTTACATCGGCCGCATCGCTTGCATCGGCTGACCAACATCATAGTGGACTAGCACTTGGTGCAAAACACGTAGCGGCGGGTGGCTCTGCCCGCTTACAAGGCCGACACAGTGCTCGGCCGCTACGTTTCGCACCGGAAACTAGATAGCAGCTCAATGACAGTTTCGGCTTTTATCGAGCATCTGAAATCACAACCTTTCTACAAAGGCCAGATCATTCACGTGCACCAT
This sequence comes from Anaerolineae bacterium, assembly GCA_014360845.1. GTDB lineage: Bacteria > Chloroflexota > Anaerolineae > JACIWR01 > JACIWR01 > JACIWR01. The sequence goes on along the minus strand of JACIWR010000264.1, from coordinate 4,685 downwards.
CTACCGGCGCGGCGGGCCTGGTACGGTGAGTTGGAGAAGCCCCTGCCCAGGCCCCTGCAAGCCGCGCTCAAGGAGACAGGTGTCGAGCAATTGTACATACACCAGGCCCAGGCCATCAACGCCGTGCGTCGGGGCGAAAACGTCATCGTCGCCACCTCCACCGCCAGCGGCAAAACCCTGATTTACAACCTGCCCGTGCTGGAGAGCATCTTGACCGACTGGCGGGCGCGGGCCCTTTACCTCTTCCCCACCAAAGCCCTGGCTCAGGATCAACTGCGGGCCCTGGGCGAACTTACCCAGGGGGCGCTGCGCCGCATTCGCTACGCTACTTACGACGGCGATACACCCAAAGAGGACCGCTCCCGCCGGCGCAAGGAGTGCGCCATCATCCTCACCAACCCGGACATGCTCCACCTGGGCATCCTGCCCAATCACACTCTGTGGTCGCACTTTTTCCGTAATCTGCGCTACGTGGTCATTGACGAGGCGCACACCTATCGCGGGGTGTTCGGTTCACAGGTGGCCTGTGTATTGCGCCGTCTGCGGCGGGTGTGCCGCTCCTACGGCTCGGAACCGCAGTTCATCCTCTGCTCGGCGACCATCGCCAACCCCGGCGAGCACGCCGCACGCCTGACCGGTCTGCCGGCGACGGTGATTGATCAGGACGGCTCGCCGCAGGGGGGCAGGGAATTCGTGCTCTGGAACCCGCCCTTCATAGATCAGGCGCGGACGATGCGGCGCAGCGCCAACAGTGAGGCCGCTCATCTGCTGGCAGAGATGGCCCGCCAGGGCGTGCGCAACATCACCTTTACCCGCGCCCGCCGCGTGGCCGAACTCATCCTGCTCTACGCCCGCCGCGAACTGGAGAAAGACGCCCCGCACCTGGTGGAGCGCATCCGCTCCTACCGCGCCGGGTATTTGCCCGAGGAACGGCGGGAGATCGAGCGGCAACTGTTTAACGGCGAACTGCTGGGGGTGACGGCCACCAACGCCCTGGAGCTGGGCATTGACGTGGGCAGCCTGGACGCCACGGTGCTGGTCGGCTATCCGGGCACCATCGCCAGCTTGTGGCAGCAGGCCGGACGCGCCGGGCGGGGCGTGCGCGAGGCACTGTCCATCCTCATCGGCTTGAACGGCCCCCTGGATCAGCATTTCATGCGCCATCCGGAGGATTTGTTTGGTCGGCCTCACGAGCACGCTCTGATTGATCCGGGGAACGTGCATCTGCTGGAGCTGCACCTGCCCTGCGCCGCCCACGAACTGCCCCTGGAAAGCCGGGACGAGGAACTGTTCGGACCCGGCTTCGAGGAGGCGATGATTCATCTGGAGGAGCGGGGCGTGCTCGAATACCGTCACGAGCGCTGGTTCAACGTCGGCTCGCGGTATCCGGCCCAGGAGGTCAGCCTGCGTTCCATCAGCGGCTCCAGTGTGTTGCTGGTGGACGAGACACGGGGCGGGCAGGTGCTGGAGGAGATTGAATCTACCAGCGCCTTGGCCCGCGTCCATCCGGGGGCTATCTACCTGCACCAGGGCGAGTCCTACCTGGTGCGTTACCTGGACCTCAATCGCGGCATCGCTTACCTGCGCCCGGTGGAGGTGAATTACTACACCCAGCCCCGCGAGATAAACGACGTGCGCATCGTGCGCTCGCTGCGGGATCGCGCTTTCCCCACCACGCACGCTTACTTCGGCCCGGTGCGCGTCACGCAGCAGGTCATCGGCTACACGCGACGCCAGCAGTTCACCGAGGCAGTGCTCAGCGTGGAAGACCTGGACCTGCCGCCGGAGAGCTTTGACACCATGGCCCTCTGGTTCGACGTGCCTCGCTCCATCGCCCAACAGGTAGCCCAGGCGAAGCTGGACTTCGCCGGCGGGTTGCACGCCACGGAGCATGCCGCCATCGCCATGTTGCCCCTTTTCGCCATGTGTGATAGGATGGACATCGGCGGGCTTTCCACTCCGGCCCACCCGGATACAGGTCAGGCGCAGGTTTTCATCTACGACGCCTTCCCCGGCGGGATAGGCATTGCCGAGAAGGGCTTCGAGCTGCTGGAAGAGTTGTGGCAGACTACCTTGCGGACCATCGAAGAATGTCCCTGCGAGGCGGGCTGTCCGAGCTGCGTGCAGAGTCCCAAATGCGGCAATAATAATGAGCCACTGGACAAAGCGGCTGCGGCTGTCATCTTGCACGCACTATTGCACGGTGTGTCTGGCAACATGGAACGTGGAACGTGAAACGTGATGCGTGAGGCGTAAAACGTGAATTCACCCATCAAGTTTTGCGTTTCACGCCTCACGCGCAGCGGGTAGGAAGGAGGAGTTGGTCAGTTGTTACTCAGAGTCATCAAAGCCTTTGTCGCCGCCGTAGGATTGAGTCTGGTCGCGACAGGTCCCCTGGCCGGGGCGGTCATCGTCGTCTTCGCCCTGGTGTTGCCCCGGGAGACCTCTCTTCTGTCATCGGTGCTGATGGGGGCGTCTTTTGCGGCGCTGGGTCTGGGGCTGGGCGGACCTCTGGCCTGGCAGGGGATTCGCGCCCTGCAGGGTTATCCTTCCGCACCTTTTCGTCCGCCTCGCGCCTGGGTGTTGGCCTTGCTCTTCATCCCGACGGTTTTCCTGGGTCAGCTATGCTTGTCGCTGCAACTTGTACCCTGGCTCACTTTGCCGCCATTCCATGTGCTGGCCATCGCTATACCGCCGGCGTGCGTCCTGGCTTACGCCGGTCACCGGCTGGCGCTGGCCGGAGTACGCTGGCGGGATGTGATCTTGCAGGGAGCTGGCGGCGCTTTTCTCTCAACTACGCTGGCCTTCCTATTGGAGTTAGTGTCGGGACTGGGGTTGGTTTTCCTGGTAGTTGCGATCGTGGCCACCACACCCTCCGGACGGGCGGAGATCGAAACCCTGCTGGCCAATCTGCGTGATCCGCTGTGGGTGGCGAATGTCGAAAACGTCTACGATCTGCTTTTGCGCCCCGGCGTGGCTCTGCCCGCGGCTTTGTTGATCGTGGTCATCGTGCCTCTTATCGAGGAGTTGCTCAAGCCGTTGGGAGTGCTGCTGCTCAGCTACCGGCGTCCCACGCGGGCCCAGGCCTGGTTGGGCGGGCTGGCCTGCGGCGCGGGCTTCGCTCTGGCGGAGGGCATGTTGAACACCACGACCTCGGCGGAGGTTTGGGGACTCATCGCTCCGGTGCGGGCCGGGGCCTCGTTGATGCACTGTTTGAGCTGCGGGCTTGTCGCCCTGGGCTGGCAGCGGCTTCTGGTCGAGCGCCGCCCGTGGAAGTTGGTGGGCGCGTTCGTGGTCAGTGTAACCATGCATGCCCTGTGGAATCTGGCCGCCGTGGGCATGGTAGGTGTGGGACTTACGACCACTGATCCCGGTGCTGAGGAGCTAATTACGGCCCTGGGTGGGCTGGGTGTGATGGGGTTGCTCTCGTTCTTGATTCTGCTCACGGCGGGCATGGTCGGCGGTTTGGTGTGGCTGACCCATCGGCTGGAGAGGGGGTTGCGAGACGGTTTAGCGCCGGCAGACGTGCCGGAGTAAAGTCGGAGGACGAAAATGGGGCTTGCTTTGTTGATCGCGCTGATCGTCTTTCTGGCCGCCGGGGGTGCGGTGCTGGGCATCGGCCTCCACGGGGCCGACGAGTTGATCAGACGCCCCACGCCGGATGTGCGCACCGATCCGGCCGACTACGGCCTGGCCTACGAGAATGTGGAGTTCCCGGCTCGCGACGGGATACGCCTGCGCGGATGGTTCATCCCCGCCAGCTCCCCGAAAGGCACGGTGATTTTCTGTCACGGCCACGCGGGAAGCATGGACCCCGACATCAAATATGCGCCCTGGTTTCATGAGGCGGGCTACAATGTGCTCATGTTCGATTTCCGCGGCCATGGGCGCAGCGATGGGCAGCAGGTCTCGATGGGCGTTCTGGAGCGGCTGGACCTGTTGGGTGCAGTGGATTATCTGCGCGAGCGGGGGATAGAGCGCGTGGGGGTGCTGGGCTTCTCTATGGGCGGGGTGGTGGCCATGAGCACCGCGCCACATTCCGAGGCCATCGTCGCCGTAATCAGCGACGGCGGATTCGCCCGCCTGGAGCGGGCGGTGGCGGCGGGTGCCCGGCAACGAGGGTTGCCTGCATTCCTTGCGCCGCTCTTCGGGCGGCTGGTGGTCTGGCTGGCAGGGTTGCGTCTGGGGGTACGTTTATCGGAGGCCGACCCCCTGCGCTGGGTGGATAAAATCGCACCCCGGGCGCTGTTCATCATCCACGGCGGGCGCGACCCTTACGTCTCGGTCGAGGAAGCTCGTGAACTCTACCAGCGGGCCGGCGAACCGAAGGAGCTGTGGATTGTGCCCGAAGCCCGGCATCGTCAAGTGGATGTATGTCGCCCCCAGGAGTACCGGCAGCGGGTCTTGGGCTTCTTCGACCGCTGGCTGGGTGGGTAATGTACTTGTTTGCCGCATCTGAAATGCACCACCGAGGCGCGGAGAGCGCAGAGGAAGAGTGAACAGAAGCTCGGCGTTCTCTGCTCCTCTGCGGTGAACAGATACGAATCAATTTTGGGGGATGGTTCAGAATGGGTTGACACTTTAATCGGGCAACATGCTGTCAACGAATGGTGGAACTAATAAACGAATGATCGGCATCGCGGTCCATTCGTTTATTCGTTGGATATTCGTTGACAGAGAAGTCG
>JACIWR010000263.1 GCA_014360845.1 Anaerolineae bacterium | reverse complement strand
ATGACGAAAGAGCGAGTCCCGCATCCTTCGACTCCGCTGCGCTCCGCTCAGGATGCTTTTTCGACTCCGCTGCGCTCCGCTCAGGATGCCCCCTCGTGGCCGCGAGGCTGCTTCGGGGCCTCTTGCACCCTGCGCAGCGACACTTGGGCAAAACCGTCGGGTAGCTAGGACCTGTAACTCGCAACCCCAAATCCGAAACTCATACGAGGAGCGATTATGAATCCATTGCAAGCTATAATCCTCGGTCTGGTACAGGGGGCTACTGAATTCATCCCCGTCTCCAGCTCCGGACACCTGGTGCTGGTACCCTGGCTGCTGAACTGGTCAAAGCCGGGCCTGGTCTTCGATACCACGGTTCACTGGGGCACTCTGGTAGCCGTTGTTGCCGTGTTCTGGCGCGATCTGTGGCGGCTGGTCCTGGCCTGGCTGCGCAGCCTGCGCTCGCGCTCTCTGGACGAGGAGGAGGCCCGCATCGCCTGGTGGATTGTTCTGGGCACAGTGCCCGGTGTGGTGATGGGCCTGCTGTTTGAAGAACCATTGGAAGAGCTGTTCAATACCCCAATCGCGGTGGCCGTCCTGCTGCTGGTCACAGCCGGGATTCTGACCCTCAGCGAGAAGATGAGCCGCCGCAATCGCGCTCTGGCGGAGATGACCTGGGTAGACGCGCTGCTCATCGGCACGGGACAGGGTGTGGCTATCATGCCGGGTATCTCCCGCTCCGGAGCGACCATGTCCACGGGGCTATGGCGCGGCCTCAAAAGGGAAACGGCAGCCCGTTTCAGCTTTCTCCTGTCCACACCGATCATCCTGGGCGCAGGTATACTTCAATTGTGGGACGTAGTCCGGGCTGGCGACCTCAGCGCTCAACTGCCGACTTTGACATTGGGGTTCGTCGCTGCAGCCCTCAGCGGCTACCTGTGCATCCGCTTCTTGCTAAGTTACCTGCAACGACATAAGCTTTACGTTTTCGCCGCCTACTGCGCTGTAGCCGGTCTCGTCTGTCTGGGAGTAGCGCTTATCCGATGAAAAATTGGCACCACTCCCTTATCGCCCTGTTCGCTGCCCTGTTCCCGCTCTTGGCCGGATGTGGTACGACGGTGACCCCACCCTCACCCGTCACCTTGCGGCTGGCCGGTTCGACCTCCATGCAACCGCTCCTGGCCGACCTGTCCACTGCCTATGCGGAGCGCGCCTCGAACGTGACCATCCTCGTCGAGGGCGGCGGTTCGCGGCTGGGGCGCGAATGGGCCGAGGAGGGCAAAGTGGATTTGGGGCTGACCTCCTGGCTGCCGGCCAAGCCGGATGTGGGCTGGTCGGTGCCCATCGCTTTGGACGGCATCGCTATCATCGTTCACCCCGATAATCCCCTGAACGGATTGACCCTGTTGCAGTTGCGTCACATCTTCAGCGGGCGCTTTTGGCGCTGGACAGAGGTGGGGGGTAGCTACGGCGAGATCACCGTAGTCAGCCGCGAGGATGGATCGGGGACGCGGGAAGTATTCGAGAGACGAGTGATGGAAGGGCAGGCAGTGACCTCCACGGCCGTGGTCATGCCCTCCAGCCAGGCAGTGGTCGAATACGTGGCCGAGCACCCGTTGGCCATCGGCTACGTTTCCATGGGGTATTTGTCGCCGCTGGTACGCGCCCTGCCCGTGGAGGGGATCACCCCCACTCCGGCTCACGTGCGAGATGGCAGCTATCATCTCACCCGCCCCCTGTATCTGGTAGCAGCCCGCGCACCTCAAGGCGCGGCCAAAGCCTTTGTGGGGTTCTGTCTCAGCCCGGCCGGGCAGGCCCTCGTCGGCGAGAGGTATGGACGGGTCAAGTAATCAGTAACGTGAAAAGGGTTCAGAGCAGTTGACCTCTGGGGTAGTCTCCCCCAAGCGTGTTAATGTGATTCTGGTTCCTTTTTTCACCGCAGAGAACTGCGCAGCAGGGCGGGGCCATGCCCCGCCGCATCCGCGTCGGGCCACGGGTCCGACCTACTATGAATCTCCGCGAACTCTGCGTGCTTTGGGGTGAAGAGAAAGCGTGACTACTCAGCCTATGCTCCAAGTCCCCGTCCCGGGGACGTTCCATGCGGCAAGATGCTGTCTTTTGCGCGGTTTTCTCAGCCGAGACACCCCCGGGACGGGGGCTACGAGCCTGGGGAGGACAGTGGTATCTTCTCAAAATGTAGGGGCGAACCCTTGCGGTCGCCCAGGCGGGCAGGTGCAAGACCTGCCCCTACCCCAAATTATTGAGAAGATACGGACAGTGCGCCTGCTAGCCTGAGTAGTAACCCTTCAATGGCTCTCGCAGAGTTGCACTCCGCGAGCTTGCGCGGTGGGAAAGTAGTCCCGCAGTGCAACTGCGGGACATCGGGGGATTCCTCGATCTCGCGGAGTTGTGCTCCGCGAGCTTCTCAGTTGTCAATCCCTGCCTTTGCTGCTATAATGGGTTTACCTGGAGAGGGGGCACGATTGGGCGATGGAAGTTATCCTGACCCACGAAAACACAGACTTTGACGGGCTGGCGTCCCTTTTGGCGGCCAAGAAGCTATATCCGGAGGCGGTGCCGGTGCTGCCGCGGCGGCTGAATCGCAATCTGCGGCACTTCCTTACCCTGTATCTGGATGAATTGCCCTTCGTCCCGATTGACAATCTGCCGCGCGAGCGTATCCAGCGGGTCATCCTGGTAGATACGCAGAACATGATCACTCTCAGGGGCATGGGGCCGTGGACGCGGGAAGTATGCATCATTGACCATCACCCCTTGAGCCGTGAACTGGAGCCCGGTTGGACTTACACCGGCGGTGAGGCGGGGTCCACCACCACCATCCTGGTGGAGCAGATGAGTGCACTGCGGGTGGAGCTTTCTTCTGTCGAAGCCACTTTGCTATTGCTGGGCATTTACGAGGACACGGGGTCGCTTTCTTATCCGAGTACCACTGCCCGGGATGCGCGTTGCGTGGCCTGGCTGCTGGAGCGCGGCGGTCGTCTGCAGGTGGTCAACTCCTTCTTGCATTATCCTCTCTCGCCTGAGCAGCGGCAACTCTACGAGCAGTTGCTGGAAAGCAGCGAGACGTACACTTTCAACGGCCAGTCGGTCATCGTGGCCACCGCGCGGGCCGAGGGCTATGTCGAGGAGATTTCCACGCTGGCCCACAAATTGCGCGATGTTTTCGACCCCGATGGCTTGTTCGTCCTGGTGGAATTGGATGAGCATCTCCAGCTCGTGGCCCGCTCCAGCACCGATACCATCAACGTCGCCGCCATAGCGGCCGAACTCGGCGGCGGCGGACATAGTCGGGCGGCGGCAGCTCTCATCCGGGAGCAAACCGTCTCCCAGGTCAAGGAGAGGCTGCTGTCTTTGCTGGAGGTGTATGTCCAGCCGGCGATTACGGTGAGGCAAATCATGTCCTATGGGGTGCACACTCTTTCTCCGGACATCACGATAGAGCGCGCTGAGGAAGAGGCGCAACGCTGGGGTCACGAGGGCTTCCCTGTGGTGGACAAGGGGCGGATTGTGGGGGTGCTGACCCGGCGGGAGATTGACAAAGCGTTGCATCATGGTCTGGGCAAGGCGAAGATCAGCACCTACATGCACAAAGGGGAGGTTTTCGTCACTCCCGATGACTCCGTGGAACACCTGCAGCGTGTGATGATGGAACACGGGCTGGGGCAGGTGCCGGTGGTCGAGAAGGGTGAGGTTATCGGCATCGTCACCCGCACCGACCTGATCAAGCTGTGGAGCGAGTCACCGCGTCCCTCCAGACGAGAGGAGATCGTGGCTTTGATAGAGAATGCCCTGCCACCTCCTCTGCTGGACCTCATCCGCGAGGCCAGTCAGACCGCCAGCGACATGGGTTACGCGCTCTATTTCGTCGGCGGGTTCGTGCGAGACCTGCTGCTGGGCATTCCCAACTTCGACATTGACCTGGTGGTCGAGGGCGATGCCATCAAGCTGGCCAAACGGTTGCGGCGTCAGGTCGGGGGGCGGGTGCGGAGCCATGCTCGCTTCGGCACGGCCAAGCTTCTCTTTGATAACGGCGGAGCTCGTTATGGCATTCCCTCTCTGGATTTTGTTACTGCCCGCGCCGAGTTCTATGAACATCCCACTGCCCTGCCGCAGGTGGAGCGCAGTTCCATCAAACAGGACTTGCACCGCCGCGATTTCACCATCAATACCCTGGCCATTCGCCTGGACCCGGAGCATTACGGCGAGCTGCTGGACTTCTACGGCGGGGAGCAGGACCTGCGCAATGGTCTGATTCGGGTGCTCCACAGCCTGAGCTTCGTCGAGGACCCTACGCGCACTCTGCGCGCCGTCCGCTTCGAACAGCGATTGGGTTTCCGCATCGAACCGCGCACCGAGGAACTTATCGCCAACGCTCTGGATTTGTTGGACCGCATCAGCGGCGAGCGCATCCGCCATGAGTTGATTTTGATTTTCCAGGAAGAGGAGCCGGAGAAGTGTCTGGCCCGCCTGCACGAGCTCAAAATACTGCAACAAATCCACCCCGGTCTGTACTACGACGAATGGTTGGGGGAGAAATTCCGGCAGCTACGGCAGGCTATGCGCTCTGGGGACTGGCCGGAGGAGATTTGTGACGCTCCCAAGGCTATCAGCACGTTGTATCTGGCGCTGCTCACCTATCGTCTGAGCGCGGAGGAACTGGAAGCGCTTATCACGCGCCTGAAGATACCTCGCGATGACGCTGAACTGCTGCGCCAGGTCAGCTCCCTGCGACCGCTGGAGGCTCGCTTGGCCGCCGAGGACCACCCGCCCAGTACCGTGGTGCACTGGTTGGAGCGCCATACTCTCGCCGCCTTGTTCGTGCTGTGGGTCGCCACCGATTCGAGCCGGGTGCGGCATCAGATCGAGCGCTACTGCCGCGAATGGCGGTTCGTCCACTCCGAGATTGACGGTCAATATCTTAAGACCCTGGGCCTGCGGCCCGGCCCCATTTTCGGGCGGATCTTGCGTCGTCTGCGCGATGCGCGCCTGGACGGGGAGATAGTCTCTCTGGAGGAGGAGAAAGCTCTGGTGGAGCAGATATTGGCGGAGAGCAATAACAACGAACGAGGAGAGCAAAATTGATCATCAAGACGCTTACTGTAGGTCCTATTCTGACTAATAGCTACATCGTGGGTGATGAATCGAGTAAAGAAGGGATGATTATTGATCCCGGTGGGGACGGCAAGAGGATAGTGGACGAGGTGCGCCGTCTGGGATTGACGATCAAGTACGTGGTGAATACCCACGGCCACTTCGACCATACCCTGGCCAACAGCGAGGTGATGACCGCCCTGAAGATGTTGCAGGACTCGCCGCCGGCCCTGGCCATTCATCCCGCCGATGCGACTTTACTGGCCGTAGGAGGCGGGGCGGCCTGGTTCGGCGTTCAGGCGGACCCCAGTCCCCCGCCCGATTTGGAGCTGAATGAGGGAGATGTCCTCACTCTGGGGGACATTGAACTGGAGGTGTGGCATACGCCGGGGCACTCGTTGGGTTCGGTGTCCCTGGTATGTCCTGCAGAGAGGGTAGTCTTTGATGGTGATGTGCTGTTCAACGCGGGCATTGGTCGCACGGACCTGCCCGGCGGGGATTATTACACGTTGATGAACAGCATCAAACGGTTGTTAACCTTGCCTGATGAGACCAAGGTGTACTCCGGGCACGGTCCGGCGACGACCATCGGGAATGAGCGGCGAAGCAATCCTTGGCTGTGAGCCTGAGTCCTGCTCACGCGACGATGCCAGCGAAAGCGATGGTCAGCAGCAGCATGGCCTGGATGGCGACATGGACGCGATCCTGGGCCTGCTGGCGCGGCGATAGAAGAATAGCCATAGCTAATGCCAGTACTGCAATCCACCACGACAGAGTCATTGAACGTCTCCTCCACCAACAGTAGAATTCACGCGATTATAGTGTATCACAAACCCGTATAGCCGTGGGTAAAAGGCTGGTAAATTTACCATCGAAATAAAGTAAAACAACGCCCCTCGTGCCTCTCCGGCTGCGAGGGGCATTGTTTTAGCGTTTGGGCAGTGTCGACCTTGTCAACGAATGGGGAACGAATAAGCGAATGAAAACGGCGCGATTCGGTTTACCCGTTCCCCCCGTTCGTGGATAGTATGTTGCTCCGGTGGTCTCTCCTCTTTTGTGTTGATGCTTTCTCGTTACTACTCAGGCTAGTAGGCGCACTGTCCGTATCTTCTCAATAATTTGGGGTAGG
>JACIWR010000262.1 GCA_014360845.1 Anaerolineae bacterium | reverse complement strand
CGGTTAACCTCTTTGATCAGTTTGTCCGGCGCTACGGGTTTGGAAAGGAAGTTGTCGGCAGGGATGTTTTCGTCGGTGGGGAACATCTCGGCGTAGTCGGAGCTGGTGATGGAGGAGACGATCAGGATGGGCAGGGTGCGTAGTTCAGGGTCGGCCTGGATTTGCCAGCTAGCGTGCAAGCCGTCCAGGATGCCTTTCATCATGATGTCCATGATGACCAGCGCCGGTTTGCGGCGGTGCAAGGCATTGAGGGCCTCGTCGCCGTTGGCTGCTGCCATGACCTCGAAGCCTGCGCTTTCCAGTACGATGCGCGTGGCTTCGACGAAGTCCGGGTCATCGTCCACGATGAGGACGCTAGGAGGGGAGGGAGTAGGCAGCAGCCATTGGTGTTCGCCCTTTATCCGCCGCAGGATGTGAAAGGTGGAAGTTTTGCGGATGCCCTCAATGGTGGCGATGTCGCCGGTGAGGAATTGTAGCAGTTCCTGGTTGGAAGCGAAAACGGTCTCCAAGAAGAGGTCATACTCGCCAGTGGTGTAGCACACCGAGCGCACCTGGGGTAAGTTGGCCAGTTGCTCGGCTATCTGGCCAATGCGGGACAGGTCCACTTGCAGGGCGATGAGGGCTCCGGTGCCCAGTCCCACCCGTGGCAGATCGGGGTAAGCGGTGATGCTGATGATGCCCTCGCCCAGCAGACGGTCGAGGCGCTTGCGGATGGTGGCTTCGGTCACGCCCAGTTCGCGGGCAAGGTCCACGTTGGAGGTGCGTCCGTTGCGCTGCAGGGCGCGGATAATTTGTTGGTCCAGAGCGTCTAGTTGATAAGACATCGTTGCCCCCGATTGGTTTCGAAATTCGTCGCTAATTATACCATAGAATACGAAAAATGTCAAGTATCAGCGAGGAAAATTATATAATTCGTACCAACGCCTTGGGGGAGCGAGACCCGGCATTGTACGATCTGCCGAGCGGAGCCCGCCTCGGCCTTTGCGCGGTGTGGTGTACCATTGCCTTGAGCTATCCTGGCATTTGTGCTATAATCGAGTTTAGTTGGGGGTGGGCACAGAGACGATTAGCTAAACCGCTCTACGGATGCGTACATGGAGGCCTTCGTGGATTTTCAATGTGTGTTGTGTGGCAAGACTTATGCGTTAGACACGCCCTTGTGGCGCTGCGAATGTGGCGGTGCCTTTGATCTCGTTGGCGCACCGCTTTTCGATCCCCAGACTGTGGATGCTTCGGCTTCGGGGTTGTGGCGTTATCGGGCCACTTTTCCCCTCGCGGAGCAGCTCACGCCGGTCGCTTTGGGTGAGGTGACCACTCCTCTGGTGGAAGTGGAACTGGAGGGCTTGCGCTTTTACTGCAAGGTGGAGTATCTGGCGCCCACGGGCTCTTTCAAGGACCGGGGCACGGCGGTGTTGGTCAGCGTCCTGCGCGCGCTGGGGGTGCAGAAGGTGGTGGAGGATTCATCGGGTAATGCGGGGGCAAGCCTAGCGGCCTACACTGCCCGGGCCGGCATGGAGTGCACCGTGTTCGTCCCGGCGCACGCTTCCCCGGCCAAGCAGGCCCAGATTGCCGCTTTTGGCGCTCGTTTAGTGCCTGTGCCCGGACCCAGGGAGAACGCCGCTCGCGCGGTGCAAAAGGTTGCCGCCGAGGGGGCATATTATGCCAGTCATTATTACAATCCCCTGGGACTGTTCGGCTTGAAAACGGTCGCCTACGAGATTTGGGAGCAGTTGGGACGGCGTGCGCCCGACAATGTGGTGCTTCCAGCGGGCCACGGCACATTGATGTTGGGCATCTACCGGGGTTTCCGCGATCTCAAGGAAGCCGGTTTAATCGCGCGTCTGCCTCGCCTCTTCCCGGTCCAGGCACAAGCCTGCGCACCGCTGTACGAGGCTTTTGTGCGAGGTAGTGTAGAACCGGTCATCGTGGAAGAGGGCGCGACCGTCGCCGAGGGAGTGCGCATCTCGCGCCCACTGCGGGGCCGGGAGATTTTAGATGCGGTCCGCGAGACGAAGGGGCGGGTGTTGGCCGTCTCAGATGAGGAGACTCTGGCCGGTCGCGCTGCTCTGGCCCGACGCGGTTTGTACATCGAGCCGACGTCCGCCGTGGCCATCGCTGCCCTGTCTCATCTGCGCTCGGTCATCAGGGCCCATGAGGTCACCGTCGTGCCCTTGACCGGCAGCGGCTTCAAGAGCCCGCTGCATCAGCCTCGCTTCCAGGAGGTGGTACGCGATTTTGTGCGGACACACGAGCTACATCACCCTCCAGAGACCCATGCCTTGGACCTGGTTTCCGAGGTAGGCGAGGTGGCGAAAGAGGTGTTGAGGGCTACAGATTACGGGGGGCGTCCTTTTGCTGCCACGTCCGAACTGGCCGATGAGTTGGGCGATGTCCTGTATGCCCTGGCGGCCCTGAGTGATAGCTGCGGTGTTGATCTGGAGCGTGCTCTGGAAGAGGCTCTGCGCAAGTACGAGGCTCGTTTGGGGGCTACGGGGCACGCGGGTTCGGCCGGGTAGGGGGTAAGAGACAGGAGGCAAGAAGGAGGAGGGGATTATGGATAGGTGGATGGAGGAGCATCTGGATGTTTTGCAGAACATCGAAGCTGCTATGGCTATGGTCTACCGCGAGGACCCGGAACTGGAAGATTGGGATGCGATGGAGGCGCTGAGTGCGATGATTAAGCGCTATACCAGCGAGCTGAGGGGGCGCTCCTTTCGCATGCCCAAACTTACCGAGAGTGCGCAAGAGGTCTTCGAGGCCATTGAATTTGTCCTGGAGATACGTGATGATATGGGGGCAGCGGATAAGGTAGAGGACCGGCTACGCGCGCTCAAAGAAGTGTGCGCCTCCGTCAGACGCCACAACAAGATTCATGGGCGACGCGGTTATCTGGATTTCATCGTTGACTTCGTTTAGACCACAAACAAGAAAGGAGGTCGAGGGGAAAGGCGGAAAATGGGGAAATGCGATTTCCCTCTTTTCCCCCCTTCCTCTCATCAATTTGCTATGTCTGATCCCTATGATTTTGAGCGGGTCTCCGGACTGACGTTCAAAGATCATTCCTTGCTGCAGCGGGCGTTGACCCACCGCTCTTACATCAATGAGCATCCAGAGTTCGCGCTGGAGGATAACGAGCGGCTGGAGTTTCTGGGTGACGCTGTGCTGGATTTCTTCATCGGTGAGTACCTTTATCACCGCTTCCCGGAGATGCGGGAGGGTCGTTTGACCAGCTTGCGGGCGGCTCTGGTTCGCGAGGAGGCTCTGGCCCAGTTCGCGCGTGAGCTCAATCTGGGCGAGTATCTGCTGATGGGCCATGGCGAGGCGGAGAGCGGCGGTCGCGAGCGCCCGGCCGTATTGTGCGCCGCTTTTGAGGCTCTGATCGGCGCGCTGTATCTGGATCAGGGGATGGAAGCGGTGGGCTCTTTCATCCGCTCTTTGATTGACCCTGAGATCGAGCGTATTTTGACCTATAATTTGGACAAGGACCCCAAGAGCCTGTTGCAGGAACTCAGTCAAGGTGAGTTGCAGTTGACCCCCTCTTATCGCACGGTGGAGGTGCGGGGGCCGGACCACGCCAGGCAGTTCACGGTGGAGGCGGTCATCGGGGGGCAGGTGTACGGTCAGGGGACGGGACGGAGTAAGCGGGCGGCTGCTCAGCAGGCGGCGCGGGAGGCGTTGAGGACGCTGCAAGAGGAGCTGCGCCGCAATCACACGACGCCCGCGACGGATGATGATTGCACCCCGGTGCTGGGTGATGAGTTGCAACAGGCACTGCTCACCATTGTGGAGCGGCTGCAGGGGTTGGAGTTGGGCTGGGCCCTGACCGGGAGCGCGGCGCTGCTGTTGAGTGGGATGGAGGTCGAGGTGCACGATTTGGACCTGACCACCGATGAGTTGGGGGTGCGGGCCATTGCCGAAGCCCTGGCCGAATTCGTGGTCATACCTGCTGCCTGGCGGGAGACGGATCAGTGCGCCGGGCCCTTTGTCCGGTTGCAGGTGGATGGCGTGCCGGTGGACGTGGTCGGGCGGCCTCTCATCATCAAACGGCCCGCCGGGGCGGTCTCGATAGGGCCCTGGCCTGTCCGGCGCGAGGTTGATTTCGCGGGGCGAAAAGTGCCGGCCCTCCCCCTGGAGGCGGAACTGATCGCTTATGCGCTCATGGGCCGCGAGGTCAAGGTCCGGCAGATTGCCGCGCATCTGCGCACTCACGGCTACGACGAGGCGTTGTGGCAGGATTTGACAGCCGCCCAGGCGTTGCCTGACGATGTCGTTCAATGGCTTGGGGAGCTTCTGCGGTGAGGCGGTTGCTGATCACCGGCGGTAGCGGCTATCTGGGGCGGCATCTGTTGGAGCTGGCCGTTGGCCGCTGGGAGGTGGTGACCACTTATTTTCGCCATCCTGTGGCGGGCGAGGGGTTCAGCGCCGTGCGCCTGGACATCGGCGACGCCGATCAGGTGTGGACGCTGATGCGGCGGGTGCAGCCGGAGGTGGTCATTCACACCGCCTACACCACCGAGTCCGAGGCGGCGATGGAGCGGGTGATTGTGGAAGGCACGCGGCACGTAGCGCGGGGCGCGGCGCGGGTTGGGGCGCGGCTCATTCACCTCTCCACTGATGTGCTCTTCGATGGAAGAAAGGGGCGTTACACCGAGAGTGATCCGCCCTCGCCTATCACTCCCTATGGGCGGGCTAAGGCTGCGGCCGAGGCTATCGTCGCGGCGGAGGCCGAGAATGCGGTCATCGTGCGCACCTCGCTGATCACCGGGTTTGAGCCGCCGGATCGGCACACGCTGTGGGTGCTGGATAGTTTGCGCCAGGGCCGGGAAATTCGTCTCTTCACCGATGAGTTCCGCTGTCCGGTATGGGTCATCACTCTGGCCCGGGCTCTATTGGAGCTGGCCGAACTGGATTATCGGGGGGTGTTGAACATCGCGGGCGAGCAGGTACTCTCCCGCTATGAGCTCGGGGTCCGGGTGGCTCGCTTTTTCGGGTTGGACCCGGCCGGTATCACGCCGGCCCTGGCGGTCGAGAGCGGTTTGGTGCGGCCTTTGGACTGTACGCTTGATCTGGGTCTGGCGCGACGTCTGTTGCAAACTCCTCTTCTGGGATTGGATGAGGTGTTGACGATGCAATTGGGGCAAGTGAGCAAAAATCACGAATCAGTCAGTCGGCAAACGGAGGTAAATCATGACAGAAGTTCACGAAGCAGCACGACCCCTGTTGGAGTTGAAACCGCGCTATGATTTTTTCATCGGCATTGACTCCGATGGTTGCGCCTTCGACACCATGGAGATCAAGCACAAGGAGTGCTTTTGTCCCAATATCATCAAGCATTGGGGTCTCCAGCCGGTGTCTAAGTACGCCCGCGAGGCGGCGGAGTTCGTCAATCTGTATTCCAAATGGCGGGGGACGAACCGCTGGCCCGCCCTGGTGATGGTCCTCGACCTGCTGCGCGAGCGACCAGAGGTCATCGCCCGCCACGTGGAGATTCCCCAGGTGCCCCGCATCCGCGAATTTATCGCCTCGCCTTTCCCCAAGAGCAACGATGGCCTGCGGGCATACATGGCCGAGCATCCCGACCCGGAGTTGGACCGCGCTTTGGCCTGGAGTCTGGCGGTCAATGCCACCATCGCCGATATGGTGCACGGTATCCCGCCTTTCCCCTATGTGCGCGAGAGTTTGGAGGCCCTCTTCGACAAGGCGGACATGATCGTCGTCTCGCAGACGCCGAATGAAGCCCTGGAGCGCGAGTGGAAGGAGCACGGCATTGACCGTTACGTGCGGGTCATCGCCGGGCAGGAGATGGGCACCAAGAGCGAGCACATCAGGTTAGCGGCCCAGGGCAAGTACGCTCCTCACCACATGCTCATGATCGGCGATGCGCCGGGCGATTTGAAGGCTGCCCGCGACAACAATGCTCTCTTCTTCCCCATCAACCCCGGCCACGAGGAGGAAAGCTGGCAGCGCTTCTATGAGGAGGGGTTGCACAAGTTTCTGGCCGAGGAGTACGCGGGCGAGTACGAGGCGCAACTCATCGCTGAATTCGACAAGTTGCTGCCGGAAGTGCCGCCGTGGAAGCGATGACAAGTCAGCAAATCAGCAAATCAGCAAGGGGGGGGTGAAATGGGATGGGTAACGTACGAGGAGTGGGAGACCCAGGTGCTGGAGGGGGTGAAGGCGGAGGGGGTATGGAGGTTTTATGGCTACCGTAAGGCATTGTTTTTC
>JACIWR010000261.1 GCA_014360845.1 Anaerolineae bacterium | reverse complement strand
AACTTGTGGATGGACTTTTGATCTCACGGAGTGCAGCTTTTGATCTCGCGGAGTTCAACTCCGCAAGATCGAAGAAAGAGGCTTCGAGCCCCAGGCGGGGCCTCTATTCTTTAACTTTAAGGGCGGGCAACGCCACGTGGAAAGTGGTCCCGCGGTCCAATTCGCTTTCCACCCAAATGCGCCCGTGATGCTTCTCCACCGCCGATTTGACAATGGCCAGCCCCAAACCGACGCCGGAACTGTTGCGGTTGCGTTTGCCCTTGGCCTGGTAGAACTTGTCGAAGATGTAGGGCAGGTCGGGGGGAGCGATGCCGATGCCGTTGTCCTGAACATGCAGCAACAGCTCGCCGGCGACTTCTTCCACCGTGACGGTGATAGCCCCACCAGGTGGGGTGTACTTAATCGCATTGCCCACCAGATTGCTCACCACCTGGCTCAGACGCACGGTGTTGCCCTGTACCGGGGGCAGGTTGGGGGCGATGTTCACCCTGAGTTCTTGTCCTTTACTTCTGGCCTGGGCTTGCAATCCCTCCACTGAGGTCTGGACGATCTCCCCCAGGTCACAGGGGGTCATGGTCAAATCCACCCCCGCTTCCAGACGCGCCAGGTCCAGCAACTCGTTGGTCAGCTCCAGGAGATGGGTCAGATTTTGCTGGGCGCTGGCGATAAACTCTTCCTGCTTGGGTGTGAGAGGGCCGGCCTGAGGAAGTACGGCCAGCAGGCTCAGCACCGCGCTGAGGGGGCTGCGCAGGTCATGGGAGACGGTGGCCACGAAGTCGGATTTCATCTGCTCCAATTCTTTCAGGTGGGTGATGTCTTGCATCACGGCCACCCGGCCCACATCGCTGATGGGGGTGACGTCTACGCTCATGGTCCGCCCGTCGTTCAAAGTGATTTCGGCCCATTGGGCCTGACCGCTCTCCGCGGCGTGTTGGATCAGCGAGAGCAGGTTCTGATTGTCCACTATCTCCGGCAACAGGATGCCCGTGCCGCGTCCGCCCATGCCAAAGGCCTGTCGGGCTGCCTCGTTGAACAGGAGCACGCGGTCGTTGGGGTCGGTGACGATGACCGCATTGGCCGAGCCGCGCAAAACGGCCTCCAGCTTACTGCGTTCCGCTTCTACTTCGGCGAACAAGCGCGCGTTTCTGATTGCGGTGGCAGCCTGGGCAGCAATGGCCATCAGCAGTTCCTGGTGACGGAGAGTGAAATGCCCGGCGCGCACATGGTTATCCACGTAAATCACGCCCTGCACCCCCTCGCTGATGATGGGCACACACAGGATCGAGCGCAGTCCATAGGCGATGACGCTATCCCGACCGGCGAAGCGGGGATCCTCCTGCGCGTTCACGGTCAACACCGGTTCTCCCGTCTCCACCACCCGGTCAATGATGGCGCGGCTGATTTTGAAGGACTCGCTTTCTAAGGCCTCTTGTTCCAGGTTGTGGGTGAAGTGGACCGTGAGCGGGCCGTGAGGGGTTTCGCGCAGGAGAATGTAGCCTCGTTCTGCCCGTGTGGTGCGCACGGCTTCTTCTAGGACGGTGCGCAATATCTCGTGAAGGTCTATGCTGGCTGCCAGCGTGCTGCTGATGCGATAGAGGGTGGTGCGGTCGGCCAGCTCCTGTTCGACCCGGGCGTACAGACGCGCGTTTTCCAAAGCAACGGCAGCGTAATCCGCCAGGGCTGCCAGCAGCGAGATATGATGTTGGGTGAAACTCTGCTCCTCGGGTTTCCTCTCTACCCGTAATATGCCGATGGGCTTTTTCTTGACCAACAGAGGGATGTACAGGCTGGGTCCCACCGATGACCCAGGGGTCGGGCTGCGGGGTAGTGGCTGGCCGCTGCGCAACACCTGCTGGGCGATGGGGTCTTTGACCAGTTGGCGGGTACCGCGCGCTTGTCTCTGACCGGGCTTTTGCACGGCGCGCAAGATCAGGTTGTTAGTGTCCTCTTCGACCAGGAGCAACGCACCGCTGTGAGCCCGGGTGATGAAGACTGCTGCTTCCACCAGCCGATTGAGAATCTGTTGCAGGTCGAGAGAAGAGGTCACCGCCTGACCGATGCTATACAGAGTCTTCTGCTCGCGTATCCGTTGCAGCAGGTTGGCCGTGAGTTGATCGCGTTCGCGGCGCAGGCGGGCTTCGCTCAGAGCCCGCTCGATGGCCTCGAGCATTTCCTCGACGCGGTACGGTTTGACGATGTAATCTTTTACCCCCAGGCGGAAAGCGCGCACGGCCATAGCCTCAGAGCCGTGCAGGGTGCTGAGTATCACCGGGATGGAGCGACCGGCTTCGTTCAGGGCTTCCAGGACTTCCATGCCGGTCATGCGGGGCATTTCCAGGTCGAGGATAATCAAATCGGGGTTGTCACGCAGAGCGCGGCGCAATCCATCCTCGCCGTTGCGGGCGACGAGGGCGCGGTATCCGTTGGGCTTGAGTACGTAGTTGACGGCGAAATCGCAGGCTTCTGCGCTGTCATCTACGACCAGGATAGTTTCGCCAGCCACCTAAATCCTCCGTTCAAGCGGTTTTCATGTACCTGTATTGTAACAGGGATTAGGCATATCGTCAAGGGGGAATCTGGTGAGGGATGCGCTTCAGTTTGGGGGCAGGTTTGTCCCGTGGGGGTGATGCATGCGTTGCCCTGCTCGCCTCGGCTGAGGACGCACCGCCGTGTAACAAGCGGTGCTGGTTGCGAGGGGAAGGGAGCCCTACTCGCCATCTCCCCTGTTGATTTTGACGGAAGGAGCGAGAATGCGCTTGAAACTGGCGGTTTTCGATCTCCCCAGGCTCGTAGCCCCCGTCCCGGGGGCGTCTCGGCTGAGAAAACCGCGCAAAAGACAGCATCTTGCCGCATGGAACGTCCCCGGGACGGGGACTTGGAGCATAGGCTGAGTAGTCACGACGCAAGAAGGAGCGAGAATGCGCTTGAAACTGGCGGTTTTCGATCTGGACGGCACCTTGAAGGAGGAGCGCGACCCTTACATTTACCTGCATAAGCAGTTGGGGACCTGGGAGCGGTCACAGGAATTCTTCGGTGACGGGCTGGCCGGGCGCATTCCCTACGAGGAGTGGTTACGACTGGATGCCTCGTTGTGGAAAGGCGTAGCGCGAACTCGCATCGAAGAGCTGTTTCGACGAGACCGGTATCTGCCGGGAGCTCAGGAGACGGTGCGCACGCTGAAGGCGTGGGGTGTTTACGTGGCCATCATCAGCACCGGGCTGCTGCTGCATGCGCAGCAGGTCCAGGCTGATTTGGGGGTGGATTACGTGGTGGCGAACGAGATTCTTTTCGAAGATGGGCGGGTGAGCGGGGAGGTGCGGGCCCACATCCCGGAAGGGGGCAAAGGGGCGGTGTTGGACGCATTGCTGGCACGCACCGGCATCTCCGCGGCGGAATGTCTGGCCGTGGGCGATGGCGCATCCGATGTGGACCTCTTCCGACGGGCGGGGGTGAGCGTGGCGGTGGCTCCCCGGTCCGAGCAGGTAAAGGTCGCGGCGGATATCGTTCTACCGGAGCAGGACCTCAGCTCGCTTCTGGAGCGCGTGCGGGCTTTTGCTCCCTGGCTGCTGGAGTCATAAGGTTCCCGGTTGGGTCTGTGTTGAGAGGGTGCCAAACATGGGAGGGGGAGTTTGATGTCCGCAGATTTTTCTCCGGGCCGTGGGGACCAGGTTTCCTTCGACGGCAGGGTGATCCCAATCCTCTTCGAAAACGAGGACGTTCTCGCCGTGCACAAGCCCGAAGGGCTGGCTTCGATCCCCGAGGGTAGACCGGGGAGGGATTGCCTGCTCTCCTTGCTGGCTGCTCTGGTCCCGTGCAAGATCTACGTCGTTCATCGTCTGGATAAAGACGTGAGCGGCGTGATTCTTTTTGCCAAGAACGCCGTTGCTCATAAGTGCTTGAACGAGCAGTTCAACCAGCGACGGGTCCGCAAGACCTACATCGCGTTGACCCATGGGGTCATGGAGATGGACGGCGGCAGGATTGACAAGCCCCTTCGCCGCTTTGGCTCGGGGCGCATGGGGGTGGATCTGGCGCGAGGGAAGCCATGTGTCACCGAGTTTCGGGTGGAGGAGCGTTTGGGGGCTTACACCTTGGTCCAGGTGCATCCTATCACGGGCCGGCGTCACCAGATTCGTGTGCACCTGTACAGCATCGGACACCCCATTGTGGGTGATCGGCTCTATGGCGAGAAAAGGGTGCAGCTCCGCTTCCCCCGGCTGATGTTGCACGCGCAGAAAATCGCCTTTCGTCTGCCCACGGGGGAGGAGGTGGAGATCGAAGCGGACCCGCCACCGTCTTTCCGAGAGGTGATGGCACGCATGGAGAAGTTGTAGCGTCGCCTCCGGCGGGCGACGGTTCGTCAGAGGTGGACATGGGAGCTGGCGGCAAGCCCGCACCCAACAAAGAGAACGGGAGATGAAGGATGAAAAGCTATCGAAAAGAGCTCTGGTTTAACGTGCCCACGCGCCGGGCCTTTATCAACATCACGCCCCAGGTGGAGGAATGTTTGCGCGAAAGCGGCATCAAGGAGGGGCTGGTGCTGGTCAACGCGATGCACATCACGGCCTCGGTGTTCATCAACGACGACGAGCCCGGCCTGCATCAGGATTACGATGACTGGCTGGAGGCGCTGGCTCCTCACGAGCCCATCAGTCGTTATCGGCACAATCGCACCGGTGAAGATAACGGCGACGCGCACCTGAAGCGCCAAATCATGGGGCGTGAGGTGGTCGTGGCAGTCACCGCAGGCCGCCTGGACTTTGGCCCCTGGGAGCAGATTTTCTACGGTGAGTTCGATGGACGGCGCAGGAAGCGCGTCTTGGTGAAAATCATCGGAGAATAGGGGGAACGCAGGGCTGGCGGGGCAAACTCGATGGCTTCTCATGGGCTCTCGCCTCCGCCCAGGCTACGGGTGCGCTTCAGTTTGGGGGCAAGTTTGTCCCGTAGCAGCGGCCCGCCGCCGTGCCCTGAGCGCGGAGACGAAGGGTGGCCGCATCCCTGTAGGGCGGGTTGGGCTCGGCTGAGGACGCACCGCCGTGAAACAGGCGGTGCCGGTTGCGGGAGGAAAAGAGTCCTACTTGCCACCTCGGAGTTCGGCCAAGTCCTTGTCCGTTGAAGCTGTCACCGAACCCCTCACTGCGTGGGGTGCTTGCGAAGAGAAGCTGCACTGCTCGTTAACTGGATGCCCATGGGGCGCAGCACCTGCGTCCCTACAAGGTGCACACTCGCCCTAAAACTGACGTACGCTCCCGCCCAGGCTACTTTTTGCTCCTTATCAGTTCTATGGTATAATTTAATAGCCATGGGAAATTTAAGAAGTCCTAACCCTGGGGACGATGAAGTCCCGACCGGTTTGGCGGCGGCACACATTGGGCTAAACGCCCTTCTTTTGTCTCTAAGCGCGGATTACCGTGGGGCGGGGGCCAACGGTTACATCTACAATCTGCTCCGCCATTTGACCAAAGAGGACCGACAATTTCGCTATACGGCCTTCCTCGGCGACCGGCGTTTTGAGTCCCGCGGTAATATGGCCTTGTACTTTACCCGCTGGCCGGCTTATGGACCGGCAGCGAGGGTGTTGTGGGAACAGGGTATTCAGCCCCTCATCCTGTGGAAGGAGCGAGTGGATTTGATCCACGGGCTGGCTTTTGTGACGCCATTATTCAGTCCATGCCCTGCGGTGATCACCGTTTTCGACCTCAGCTTCCTGCGCTTTCCCCAAGCTTTTCGGTGGTTAAATCGCACTTATCTGCGCATTTTCACCTCCCTTTCGGCCCGACGTGCACGACGGGTCATCGCTATCTCCGAGCATACCAAAGACGATGTGGTACGTCTGCTTCACGTGCCTGCCGAGAAAGTGGAAGTGATTTACTGTGGAGTGGATGAGGTTTTCCGCCCTTATCCCGCCGCCGAGGTGCAGGCGTTTCGCCGCAGACGGGGCCTGTCGGAGCGGTTCGTCCTTTTCGTCGGGACTCTGGAGCCGCGCAAGAACGTGCAGCGGCTGATTGAAGCTTTTGCCTTGATAAAGGATTTAGGATATAAATTGATGGTTGTTGGTGGGAAGGGATGGTTGTACGAAGATATTTTCGCCACAGTGGAAAAGCTGGGCTTGAAGGACGAAGTGGAGTTCACAGGCTACGTACCTGCCGAGGAGTTGCCTCTGTGGTACAATGCCGCGGATTTGTTCGTGTTTCCCTCGTTGTATGAGGGGTTTGGTCTGCCGCCTCTGGAGGCGAT
>JACIWR010000260.1 GCA_014360845.1 Anaerolineae bacterium | reverse complement strand
CCTCCCCAGGCTCGTAGCCCCCGTCCCGGGGGCGTCTCGGCTGAGAAAACCGCGCAAAAGACAGCGTCTTGCCGCATGGAACGTCCCCGGGACGGGGACTTGGAGCATAGGCTGAGTAGTCACGATTTGACAAAACAACCGGTTAGGTTATAATACACACGACCTTCGGGGCAGGGTGAGGCCTGTCAGCAGCGCCTGACGGGCCAATTCCCGACCGGCGGTATGGAGTTTGGTCTGGGGGGCAATAGTCCCTGGGCCAACCTCCGAGCCCGCGAGCCGCAAGGCAGATCCGGTGCAGGCGGCGAAGTGTCCACGGCCAACATGGCCGCTGTCCAGTTCGCTGCCCTAGTCCGGAGCCGACGGTATAGTCCGGATGGGAGAAGGTTGTCATATCTCCAGCAATAAGTCCTGGATGGAGCATTGACGCCTCTTGGCGATAGAACATCACGCCCCGAAGACCATGTCTTCGGGGTTTTTCTTTGATAGGGTATGGAGGACATCATGATCGAACAGCAGAGACGGGTGACAACCCATGTGACCACTTCGCGCTCTCCAGTCGGCTTCGAGCGCCGGCGTATTGGCTTGTGGACCGTGGTTCATCTCGTGCGCCGGCAGCGGGAGTACCTGCTCTTGCCGCTGGCTGTGATTCTCTTCCTGGGGGCATGGGAGCTTATTGTGCGGCTGGGTCACTATCCGCCCTTTATTCTGCCCACGCCCGGACGGGTTTACGCCAAGCTGGTGAGCGTGCTGTCCGACGGGCTGCTGTGGTGGCACATTCGCATCACCCTGGCCGAGATTTTGGGCGGTCTGGTGCTGGGACTGACCACGGCTATTGTACTGGGCTATTTGCTGGCCAAATCCCGGTCTCTGGAGCGGCTCATCTCGCCGTACATTGTGGCTTCTCAGGCGGTGCCTATCGTGGCCCTGGCCCCGTTGTTGGTCATCTGGTTCGGCGCCGGACAGTTGAGCAAGGTGCTGGTCTGTGCCCTGACCATTTTCTTCCCCATGCTGGTCAGCGTTATGGTCGGCATCCGCTCGGTGGAGCCGGATCTGGTGGACCTGATGCGTTCCTTGCAGGCCACGCGCTGGCAGATGTTCACGATGCTGGAAGTGCCTTCGGCGTTGCCCATGCTCTTAGGCGGGCTGAAGGTCAGCGTGACCCTTTCGGTCATCGGCGCGGTGGTGGGCGAGTTCGTCGCTGCCGACCGGGGGTTGGGCTTTCTCATCAACGTGGCGCGGGGCAATTTCGATACCCCGCTCATGTTTGTGGCTTTGCTGACCTTGATCAGCATTGCGCTGAGTCTGTATTTGCTGGTGGCGATGGTAGAGAGTGTGCTACTGCGCTGGCAAAGGTAAATCACATGGTAGTGCCCCCCTTAACCGGGGACGATTCTATTCCGCTACAGAAACACTCGGATTTTCACAGAAAGTTTCAATTTCTATGGGGTTCTGTGGCCGAAAAAAGCACCTCTGCGATTAAGTGTGGAGCTACCACTCACAAGGAGGAGACCCAAAATGACAAAGGATAAACTGGTGAAGGTAGTAGTAATCGTCCTCTGGCTCGTGGCTTTGGCGTTGAGCGGATGTACCTCGGCTGGGCCCGCCACCGCCCCCGCGTCCCGACGGGTTACCCTGTCCATGGGCTTCATCCCCAATGTGCAGTTCACGCCCGTCTACGTCGCTGTGGAGCGGGGCTACTTCGCCGAGGAGGGGCTGGAGGTTGAATTTGATTACGGGTTTGATACCGACTTGCTCAAGCTGGTCGGCACCGGCGAGCGGCAGTTCGTCGTGGGCAGCGGCGATCAGGTGATCCTGGCCCGCAGTCAGGGCTTGCCGGTGGTCTACGTCATGAACTGGTACCGGCGTTTTCCGGTGGCCGTCGCTTCCCTCCAACCGCTAAACAGTCCCCAGGACCTGGTCGGCAAGAAAGTGGGTATTCCGGCCTTTCAGGGGGCCAGTTACATCGGCTGGCTGGCGCTGCTCGATGCGGCAGGCATCAGTCCGGGCGAGGTGGAGCTGCAAAGCATCGGTTATACCCAGGTGGAGAGCCTGGTGACGGGGCAGGTGGATGCCGCCGTAGTCTACGCCATGAACGAGCCGGTGCAGTTGTGTCAGGAGGGATATGAGGTCAGTGTGATTCCTGTGGCCGATTATATTGACTTCGTCTCCAACGGTTTGATCACCAATGAGAAAACCATCGCCGAGGAGCCGGAACTGGTGCGCGGCATTGTTCGCGCCATGTTGCGCGGCCTGCGGGACACGTTGGATGATCCAGATGCGGCCTTTGACATCTGCCGGCGCTATGTGCCCGAGATAGACGATGAGAGCGCACCGCTGCAACGGGCCGTCCTCCAGGAAAGCATCAACTTCTGGCGGGCTGATGACCTGGGCCGCTCCGATGCGGCGGCCTGGCAGGCCTCGCAGGCTTTCATGCGTCAGATTGGTTTAATCGAGACCGAGGTGGAAGTATCTACCCTGTTTACCAATGATTTCATTCCAGAGCCGTGACATGTCCACGACGAACCCTTTGTCGGAGACGCCCGCGGTATCGGATGGGGTTATCTTGCGGGCGGAGCACATCAGTGTGACCTTTCCCTCGCCCCAGGGTGGATTGGGGGCGTTGCAGGATGTCTCGCTGGAGGTCTGTCAGGGGGAATTTGTCTCCGTAGTAGGGCCTTCGGGGTGCGGCAAATCCACTTTGCTGCGCGTGCTGAGCGGACTTCTGCAGCCGACCAGTGGCCGGGTTTATCTGCACGGGACGCCGCTCGATGGGCCGTGTGGTGACATGGGGATCGTCTTCCAGAAGGCCAATCTCATGCCCTGGCGCACGGTGTTGAAGAACATCACTCTTCCGCTGGAGATTCAGGGGCTGGCCGCTTCCGAGGCCCGACAGCGCGCAACCGAGTTGATTCAACTGGTGGGGTTGGAGGGTTTTGAACAGAGCTATCCTCACGAACTCTCCGGGGGCATGGCTCAACGGGTGGCCATTGCCCGGGCACTGATTCACGATCCCGAGATTCTGCTTCTGGATGAGCCTTTCGGCTCCCTGGACGCTTTAACGCGGGAGCGGATGAACCTGGAGTTGCTGCGCATCTGGCGGGCCCGGCGTAAGACGGTGGTCATGGTGACGCATAACATCCAGGAGGCTATTTTCCTGGCCGACCGCGTGATCGTGATGACCGCCCGGCCTGGTCAGGTCCGGGCCGATGTGGCGGTAAATCTGCCCCGGCCCCGCTTGCAGGATTTCGTCTACTGTGACGCTTTCACCGAGTTGGCGCGGCGTGTTCGCCAGGCGATTGACTGGCAGGAAAATAACGAGCGATGATTCAGTATCCCCAGCAGCGCCGCCCTTGTGGGGAACTTCCCAGCGCCGCCGTAAACCGGCGGCGCTGGAGTTTACAAGGGATGCGAGTGAGGTTGATGTAAGATGATCATTTGTTGACAACTTATGGGGGATAGGGTAGAATGTAGATAAGCTGGTAGTCCTGAACGCTCGTCGGGAGGCCCAGACCCGGCGGGAGTGAAAATGAAAGGGTAGGGGGTTGACGAATGGAAATTGGCACGGTGCGCAGGGTTGATATCGAACAAGAGATGCAAACATCGTACCTGGATTACGCCATGAGTGTGATCGTCTCCCGCGCCCTGCCGGACGTGCGCGATGGACTCAAACCCGTGCACCGGCGTATCCTCTACGCCATGCACGACATGGGCTTAACCCCGGATTCGCCCTACCGCAAGAGTGCGCGTATTGTCGGTGAGGTGTTGGGAAAGTACCACCCCCATGGTGATGCCGCCGTATACGAGGCTATGGCGCGCATGGCGCAGGATTTCTCCTTGCGCTATCCCCTGGTAGATGGACAGGGTAACTTCGGCAGCGTGGACGGTGATGCTCCGGCGGCCATGCGCTATACCGAGGCCAGGATGCACGCCATGGGTCAGGAGATGCTGACCGACATCGCCAAGGACACCGTGGATTTCGTCCCCAATTTCGATGGCACCCTCCAGGAGCCCTCGGTTTTACCCTCCAGCCTGCCCAATCTGCTGATTAACGGTGCCTCTGGCATCGCTGTGGGCATGGCCACCAACATCCCGCCCCACAATCTGGGCGAGGTGTGTGATGCCCTGGCCTACATGATTGACCACTACCAGCGCATAGACGACATCGCCGTGGATGACCTGATGCAATTCATCCACGGGCCGGATTTCCCTACCGGCGGCGTGGTCTATCGCTATCGGGAGAACGGCGACGAGACGGTGGACGCCGTGCGAGCGGCCTACGCGGTAGGTCGCGGGCGTTTCACCGTGCAGGCCAAGGCCCACATCGAGGAGATGAGCCGCAGCCGGCATCGCATCGTCGTCACCGAACTGCCCTATCAGACCAATAAGACCAACCTCATCGAGCGTATCGCCAGCCTGGTGCGCGATGGGCGCATCGAGGGCATCGTTGACCTGCGCGACGAATCGGACCGGCGGGGTATGCGTCTGGTCATAGAATTGACGCGGACGGTGGAGCCTCGCGAGGTCCTGGGCCAGCTCTTCCGCCTGACTCCTCTGCAGAGCACCTTCGGCATGAATATGGTGGCCCTGGTGGATGGTGAACCCCGTTTACTCTCGCTGAAGAAGGCCCTGCAGCATTACATTGAGCATCGCCGGGAGATCGTCACTCGCCGCAGCCGCTTTGATTTAGAACGGGCCAAGCACCGCGCCCATGTGCTGGAGGGGTTGCTCATCGCCCTGGCCAATCTCGATGAAGTGATTGCCATCATCCGCCGCTCGCGGACGGTGGATAGCGCGCGGAAGAATTTGCGCCGCCGTTTCAAGCTCACCGAAGTGCAGGCACAAGCGATTCTGGATATGCCCTTGCGCCGCCTGGCCTCTCTGGAGCGGAAGAAGATTGACCAGGAGTACAAGGAGACGAAGAAGCTCATCCGCCAGCTCCAGTCCTTGCTCCGCAGCCAGAAGAAAATCCTGGGCGTGGTCAAGGAGGAGCTACTGGCCCTCAAGCAGCGCTATGGTGACGCCCGCCGTACTCAAATCGTCGAGCGCGAGCGTGGGGAACTCACCACTCGCGAACTCATTCCTGATGAGGATGTGCTTATCACCATCACGCGCCGGGGGTATGTGCGGCAGGGGCCGCCGGCAAAGGCGCGTACTCTGACCGCCGGGCGGGGCAAAGATGTGGTTATCCATTGCTGGCACGCTAACAGCCGCGATTATCTGTATCTTTTCACCACCGACGGGTGGGTCACGCGCTGGCCGGTACATCAGCTACCAAACCTGGAAGTGAAGCCGGCGGGCGCGTCGTTGGCCGAGCTGAGTCCCTTGCTCAAAGATCGCACCCTGGCCGCGGTGCTGGTCTTGCCCCACGATGCCTCTCAGTCGCCGGGCTACTTGTTGACCGTGACTCGCCAGGGCAAGATCAAGCGCTCCTCTCTGGCGGAGCTCGTCTCCGAAGCGGCGAAGGGCGACGTGGTGGCCATGAGCGTGGATGACGCCGATGAGTTGGCCTGGGTGCATGTCTCCTCGGGAAAGCAGGAGATAATCCTGGTGACAGAGCAGGGAAAGGCTATCCGCTTTGCGGAGGATGATGTGCGACCGATGGGTCTGGCTGCTGGGGGAGTGTTGGGCATCAAGCTGGGCGCTGGTGACCGCCTGGTGGGGGCTGACCTGGTCAAAAGCCGGGCTAATCTGCTGGTGGTGACCCGCGCCGGTTACGGCAAGTGGACCTCGCTGACGGAGTATCCGACCCAAAAACGCTATGGCAGTGGGGTGGTCACGTGCAATTTGAGTGCCAGGAGCGGCGAGCTGGTCGGCGCGCGTGTGGTGAAGGGCCAAGACGAGGTCTGGATGATCTCCGCGCGGGGAAAAGTGAAACGCTTGCGCGTTCGTAGCTTCCCCCGCATGGGCCGGGCGACCCGGGGCAAGGTGGTGTGGAAGCTGTCGGATGGCGATCAGGTGGCGGACTTAACAGCTCCTCTATCCTCGGCGGAGTTGAGTGGTGATGAGTCTACTCGCCCGTCGGAAGAGCAGAAGAGGGGCAAGAAGGGCAAGTCCGCAAGGAGGAAATGATGCACTTTGCTGACAAAATGTTGACCTGCCAGAAATGTGGTACCAGGTTCGTCTTCACGGTGACGGAGCAGCGGCGTTTGTACGAGAGCGGCGTGACGGAGATTTTCGAGCCGCGTTATTGTCCCGCCTGCCGCGGCGCTGCCGAGGGAGTAAAAATCATCGGTCAGGTCAAG
>JACIWR010000026.1 GCA_014360845.1 Anaerolineae bacterium | reverse complement strand
CACCACCACCTGCAGGGCAGGCAAACCGGCCCTCCTTTTGCTCCCCCGCAGACTTTTCCCGTCTATGCTCAGAATGTCTCCCCTCCTCCCTCCTACCCACTGGCTCAACGCAGCCTCCAGTTCCCCCTGCGGCAGAAGCGCCAATATCCGCCACAATGTCCCGTATTGGGGGGGATGGGGCATCAATTTCCATCGCTCGCCCAATCCGGCGCGGATTTGCAGCCAGTGCTCTTGGGCCCATACCCACATCCCGCGGAGACTGCTCTCCCCGTTCACGGCAGCCAAGATGAGCAGGATCAGTACCCCATCCAGAGGATAGATGCGCCCCTGGCGGCGACGAGGGTCGAGAATGGTGCTCAGACAGGCTCTCAGACTCTTGCGCTCCGATCGTGGTTTCATCGCTCACCTCCTATCCCACAGATTCCGCTTTTATTCTACCACAATATTGGAGCATTGATAAGCCCTAGGCAGACCGCCCATGGTTGGCGCTGTTTGGGTCATTGTGATTTCTGCGGGGGACGGGCAGGCAACGCCTGGTCCCCGACTGCGGTAAGAGCGCGCTTCTATTGCGCCTTCTCAATCGGCGGCCAGCGATCTGTAAACTCACCCCCGGTTGCACATTGAGTATACTACAAAACGAGCAAAGCGGCAAATGAAGTTGATAGACTCGCGATACTGAAGTGCTGCTTACACAACGGGGCAGGCCACCCATCTGCCTGCCCCGCGAACAACAACCCGGTTAGCCGTGAAATCTACGCTCCCAGCGCCTCCAGGATGGCCGGGATGACCTCTTTGGCATCGGCGACGATGCCTACATCGGCCACTTTGAGGATGGGCGCTTTCTCGTCGCGGTTGATGGCCACCACGAATTTGGCGTCCTGTATGCCGAAATAGTGCTGAATCGCGCCGGAGATGCCGCAGGCGATGTACAGGTCGGGCCGCACGGTGGCCCCGCCCATGCCCACCTGCTTCTCCTCATCAATCCAGCCCTCGTCCACCGCACCACGTGAGCCGGCTACCTCACCTCCCAGGGCAGCGGCCAGTTTCTCTACCAGAGCGAAACCCTCGGCGTCGCCCATGCCCCGCCCCGCCGAGACGATGATCCGCGCCCTGTCCAGGGGCACGGGCTCGCGCTCGACCTGGGCGACGACGTTCAGCACCTTCACCCGGGACTGCACCCCATCCAGGTCCACGGCTACGGCCTCTATCTCAGCGCTACGGTACTCGTCGCGATAAGGCCGACCAAAAGCGCCCGGTCGCACAGTGACCATCTGCGGATGCACCTCCGGCGAGAAGGCGACGACCTCTGAGTACTCGCCGCCATAAGCCGGCATGGTGCAAACCAGCGTACGCTGGGCCGCGTCCAGGGTCAGGCCGGTGCAATTGGTGAGCACAATGGTGCCCAAGCGCCGGGCCAGGCGCGGAGCCAATTCGCCACCCATGTCCGTCGCCCCAAAGAGCACGATTTCCGGCATCTTCTCGGTGAAAAGATCGCCCAGAGCCTTGGCGTAGGGCTCCAATGCGTACTCTTCCAGCGCCGGATCGTCGCACAGGAACACTTTGTCAGCACCGTAATAAATCAACTCCTGAGCCAGGGCCTCGCCGCCGCCAAGGAGCACGGCCATCACGTAGGCCCCCAGGGTAGAAGCCAGCTGCCGAGCCTGATTCAGCATCTCCAGGGTCACCGGGACCAGTTCATCGCCCGCCCGCTCGGCCACCACCCAGATATTGCGGTAACCCTCGCCTTCCTCCTCGACGACGATCTCCTCCTCGCCCATGAGCATTTGCAGGTAGTCTAAATCCATATTGTGTACCTCCTCGGAAGTGAGAAGTCAATGGGTCTGGTGCGCCAGGCCCCACTTTGCTTCAGGGGGCAAACACTTCCAACCTTTCAAAGCCATGTTCTGCCACGCCACCCTCCCTGATTACCCATCACCCATTACCCTACAAGCCCCCGCAGTCGAAGCTGTTGCACCAGTTCGGCGGCCACGTCCTGCGGGGAACCGGTCAACCGCTCGCCCAGCGTGCGCTCTGGCGGGAAAGTGCGGCCTCGCCTCTGGGTCAGCAGTATCAGATCCGCCGCCGACAAGCCCAGGTCTTCGCTGCCCCAGATGTTGACCTGCCACTCGCGATAAGCGGCCATGATCCGTCCCCCGTGTGGGTAGCGCGGTTTGTTGGCTCCTGGGGCCACGGTGAGCAGGGCGGGCAAAGCCACCTCCACCTCGGCGTAGCCCGCGCCCCAGTCGCGCCTGACCCGCAGGACGCCATCGCTGACGCTCGCCTGGCGCACGCCGCCCACCTGGGCCACGCCGAAGTACTCCGCCAGCCAGGGGCCGAGCAGCGCGTCAGCGGTGTCCAGGGTCTCCTGGCCGACGACGATCAGGTCGAAATCACCGATTTTCTCGATGCCCCTGGCCAACGCCTCCGCCACACCGGCGGCATCCGTCTTCGCCAGGACCTCGTCGGTGAGCAGGTAAGCTGCGTCGGCACCCATGGCCATCGCCTCGCGCAGGGCGTCATCCAACCGCGCCTGGCCCCCCGCTATAACGATCACCTCAGCATCGCCAGCGTCTTTGAGGCTCAGGGCCACCTCCAGGGCGTTCTTGTCGTTGGGATTGATGATGTACTCCTCGCGGTTGATGAAAATACGCTCGTGGCGGGGGCTGACGGTAAACCCTCTGGGATCGAGAATCTGTCTGATCGGGACAATAATTCGCATATCCGAACTCCTTCAGGCTAACAAGACTAATGGCCTATTGCTTTGTCACACCGATTTTAACGACTTGTCATTCTGAGGAGCGGAGCGACGAAGCTCGCCCTGAGCGCAGCCGAAGGGAATCTCGTTTTCGGCAAACAAGAGTTCTTTTATGCAAAGACCGAGATTCTTCGCCTCCGCTGCGCTCCGGCTCAGAATGACAGCCCCTCATCTTTAACTTTCCACTGTGATAAACTAGGGGCTGATGCGCAGGCCCAGCTCGCGGAACAAATTCGAGGCGATGACGATGCGCTGTATCTCGTTGGTGCCCTCAAAAATCTCGGCGATGCGCGCATCGCGGAAAGCACGCTCCACCCAGAACTCGCGGCTGTAACCCATCCCACCGAAAATCTGCAAAGTCCTGTTGATGCAGCGCGAAGCGACCTCCGAGCCGTAGAGCTTGCACATGGCCGCCTCTTTGATGTGGGGCTGCCCGGTGTCAATCAGCCAGGCGGTGCGGTAGACCAGCGAGCGCAGGGCCTCGATCTCGGTGGCCATGTCGGCGATGGCAAAGTGCACCGATTGCTTCTGGGCGATGGGCACCCCGAACTGAGTGCGAGCCTTGGCCCACTTCATGGCCGCTTCCATGGCTGCCTGCGCCCCACCCAGACAAGCTGCCGCCAGACTGGCCCGTCCGACGTCCAGCGTCTTCATGAAGGTGATGAACCCCGCGCCGAACTGCCCCAGCACGTTCTCCTTGGGCACGCGGCAGTCCTCAAAAATCAACTCGGCGGTGGAGCTACCCCGGATGCCCATCTTGTTCTCCAGCGTGCCGATGCTGAAGCCGGGGAACTCCTTCTCCACGATGAATGCCGTCACCCCGCCCCGCGCCCCCAGGGATGGATCGGTCACGGCCATCACGGTGATGATGTCGGCAATATCGCCGTTGGTGATGAAACACTTGGACCCGTTGAGCACATAATAGTCGCCATCGCGCACAGCGCGGGTCTTGATGGCCGCTGCATCCGAGCCGGCCTGGGCCTCGGTCAGAGCAAAAGCC
Source organism: Anaerolineae bacterium (assembly GCA_014360845.1). Lineage (GTDB taxonomy): Bacteria > Chloroflexota > Anaerolineae > JACIWR01 > JACIWR01 > JACIWR01. The sequence continues at coordinate 15,755 of JACIWR010000026.1, read as the reverse complement.
CCAATTTTCTCCCCGGAGGCCAGCGGTTTAAGATACTTCTCCTTTTGCTCTTCCGTGCCGTCCAGGTAAATAGCCATGGCCCCGATGCCGGTATGCGCGCCAATCACCGTGGCGGTGGAGGTGCAGACCCGGCCCAGTTCCTCCATGAGGATGCAATAGCCGATTTCTCCCGCGCCGCAGCCACCGTACTTGCGGGGAAAGGGCACGCCCATCAGACCCAGTTTGGCCGCCTTTTTAATGGTCTCAAAGGGCACGCGGTGCTCGGCATCTATCTTCTTGGCCAGGGGTCGTACCTCGTTCTCGGCGAACTCGCGCACCATGCGGCGGAATAACTCATACTCTTTTGGAAACGTAAAGTCCATAGGTAATCCTCCTCCAGCCTTCCGGCCTTCCAACCTTCCAATTCTTCCAGCCTTCCAGCCTTCCAGCTCTCCAACCCTCTAACCCTGGAAGTATGGAAGGACGCTATGGCTTGATCTTCAACCCTGCCTGGTCGTACAAGTCGCGGGCGATGACAAAGCGCAGCACTTCGTTGGCCCCTTCGATGATGGGCAGAGCACGGGTGTCGCGGTAGATGCGCTCGATGGCGTATTCTTTCATGTAGCCGTAGCCGCCATGCACCTGCACCATTCGGTTTGCTATGCGAAAAGCAGCCTCGGAAGCGAGCAACTTGGCGATGGCCGCCTCCTGAGCAAAAGGCTCCCCCTGTTCGGCCAGCCAGGCGGTGTGATAGACCAGCCAGCGCAACCCCTCGATCTCCGCCGCAGAATCGGCGACGAAGTTCTGGATGGCCTGTTTGAGAGCAATGGGCCCGCCGAACTGGGTATGCTCAATGGAGAAGGCTATGCCCTCTTCTACGGCCCGCTGACAGGCTCCCAGGGCCACGGCGCTCAAGCTCAAGCGGGCCACATTCAGCGCTTGCAGGGCGATTTTGAAGCCCTGGCCCTCCTCGCCCAACAAATTAGCCGCCGGCACGCGACAATCGGTCATGTACAGAGGGGTGATGGTCAACCCGCGCAGGCCCAGGGTCTTCTCGCGACGGCCCACTTTCAGGCCGGGAGCATCCCTCTCCACAATGAACGCGCTGATCCCTTTGGCCCCTGCGCCAGGGTCCGTCTTGGCGAAAACGACAAACAACCCGGCGATGCCGCCATTGGAGACCCATATTTTATTCCCATTAAGCACGTAGTCATCGCCATCGCGCAGCGCTGTGCTCTCCAGGGCCGCCGCGTCCGAACCGGCGGCCGGCTCGGTGAGGGCGAAAGCGCCAATCATCTCGCCAAAGGCCATCGGCTCCAGGTACTTCTCGCGCTGCTCCGCCGAACCGAAATCGAGGATGGTCTTGCCGGCCAGGCCGTTGTGCACACTGACGGCCATGGCCGTGGTCACGTCGGCTTTGGCCAGCTCCTCCAACAGCATGATGTAGCTGACGAAATCCAGGCAGGCTCCGCTGCATTCTTCGGGAAAAAGCGCGCCCATAAAGCCCTGCATCGCCGCCTTCTGCAAGACCTCCATGGGCAACAGTTCCTCATAATCGGCCTGTTCACCGATGGGTTTGACCTCTTTCTCGGCGAAGTCGGCGAACATCTTCTGGAACATGCGTTGTTCGTCGGTCAGTGCAAAATCCATAATAATCCTCCCGCAGGTCAAGGTGACGGTCACCTTGTAGATGACCGTCACCTCATTATCCTTACCTGTCCTTGAACTGCGGCCGGCGCTTTTCCAGGAAGGCGCTCAATCCTTCGACCATGTCCTCGCTGCCCTGCAGACCGGCGAACTTCTCGGCCTCGACCCACATGGCCTCGTCAATGTTCGTCTTCTCCAGGCCCTCGTTCACAGCAGCGATGATGGCCCCCATGGCCAGAGCGCTCATGTTCGACAGCACCTTGGCCAGACGCTTGGCCTCGCGCACCACCGAGCCCACGGGCACCACTTTGTTGACCAGGCCAATGCGATATGCCTCTTGGGCCTTGATGTTATCGCCGGTCAACAGCAGCTCCAGAGCCTTGCCCTTGCCCACGATGCGTGGCAAACGCTGTGTGCCGCCCCAACCGGGCATGATGCCCAGCTTAATCTCCGGCTGGCCGAACTGCACGCTATCCTCGGCGATGCGGATGTGGCAGGCCATGGCCAGTTCGTTACCGCCGCCCAGGGCCACCCGACCGTTGATGGCAGCAATGACCGGCTTCTTCGAGGCCTCGATCTTCTCGAAAAGCTCCTGCCCCTGGCGGATGAAGGCCTTGGCCTCGTCCGGCTTGTCCTTCACGGCGTAAATCTCGTTGATGTCCGCCCCGGCCACGAAGAACTGCCCCGCCGCGGTGATGATGATCACCTTCACCTGCTCATCGGCCGTCACCTCATCGAAAGCCGCCTCCAACTCGGTCAGCACCTGCTTGTTGAAAGCGTTGGCCGGCGGATGATCAATGGTCAGGATAGCAGTGCGATCCTCGATGGTCACATGAATGTACTGATACTCTCCCATTTTTAGCTCCTTTCGTTAAAACCTACAAATCTGCGAATCTGCAAGCCTGCTGATTTGCTGGATTCGCTGATTTGCTGATTTGCTCGATTTGCTCGATTTGCTGATTTGCTCGATTTGCTGATTTGCTACACCGTGTACTCCTTGAAGCCGCGCTTGGTTTTCTTGCCCAGTTCGCCAGCCTTGACCTTCCTCACCAGGATGTCTGCCGGCTTAAAGCGCCGCCCGAACTCCTGCTCCAGAGACTGTAACTTCTCCAGAACGACATCCAGGCCCAACTCATCGGCATACTCCAGCGGCCCCATGCGCACCAGCTCGCCGCCCTTGTTGACCTGCATCCCGATGCCGGCGATGCACGCCATGTCAATGTCGTTCACGTTGGCGATGCCTTCCTCCACGCACATGAAGGCCTCATTGAGCATGGGCATCATCAGCCGATCCACGCTGAATTTGGTCCCCGTCCTGACCTTGCCCTCGTCCTGCAACTTCTTGATCAGCGCATCCACGGCCGCCGAATGACCGCCGCCCGGATAATCGTACCAGCCAGCGTTGGCCTTCTCTCCCAGGCGTCCCGCGTCGAAGACCTCCTTGAACAGAATCGCCGCCTCCATACGGTCGCCGTACTTGCTGGACAGGTACTCGCCCACGTGGTAGCACACATCGTTGCCCAGCATATCCATCAGGGTGAAAGGCCCCATCGGCCAGCCGAAGCCCTCGCGCCCCATGGCGGCGTCAATCTCCTCAGGCGTGGCTGCCCCCTCTTGCAGACAAATCACCGCCTCATTGAGATAGGGCATCAACAGGCGGTTGACCAGGAAGCCCGGACATTCCTTGACGATGACCGGTATCTTGCGCAACTCCTGCGCGAACTGCTCCACCGTGTCAATGGTGTCTTGGTCCGTCTCGCTGCTGGGGATAATCTCCACCAGCTTCATCACGTGGGCCGGGTTGAAGAAATGCATACCGATGACCTTGTGCGGTCGGCTGGTGACGGAGCCCATCTCGCCAATGGAGAGAGCCGAGGTATTGGAAGCGAAGATGCAGTCCGGATGGCACACCTCATCCAGTTCCTTGAACACCGCCTGCTTGATTTTCATGTCCTCGGGCACGGCCTCGATGACGATGTCCACATCGTCGAACCCGTCGTAGGTCAACGTGTACTCCACCAGACTCAACTTCTCTTCCATCTGCCCCCGGGTCATCTTGCCCTTGTCCACCCGCCGCTGATAAATACCCTCAATGTGCTGGCGGGCGATCTCGAGCTGCTTCTCGTCAATGTCCTTGACAATCACCGGCAGGCCAGCATAGGTAATCACCTGAGCGATACCACCGCCCATCGCTCCGGCCCCCACTACCGCAGCTTTAAAGATGTACATAGCGTCCCTCCTTTTCACGCATCACGCTTCACGTTTCACACATCACGCTTCACGCATCAAACCCTACCACGTCGGCAAGGGCATAGCCGCATTGGGATCGCTCAGCCGCACGAAGTACATCCACTGATCGGGGTACTTCTCATAAGCGGCGGCGTTCGCCTTGCCCAATGTCTTGCCCACGAAGTAGTCACCGCTTTCGGGATGAATGGCCACCACCCCCTCCTGCCCGGCCAATTCATCCTTGATTTTCTCGTAAACCGCCTTGCCCTGAGCGATAAAAGCCTCGCGGGCCTTCTTATCCTGCCAAATAGTTATATCTGCCATAGAGCACCTCCTTCCCTCGCTATTCGCCATTCGCTATTCGCCATTCGCTATTCGCCATTCGCCTATTTTCGCTCAATGACCATCGCGCCGCCCATGCCACCCCCCACGCAAGCCGTGGCCAGGCCAAACTGGACGTCGCGCTTGATCATCTCGTACATCAGGGTGACGACAATGCGCGTGCCGGTGCAACCCACTGGATGGCCCAGGGCGATAGCCCCCCCGTTGACGTTGACCTTGTCCCAGTCCCAACCCTGTTCCTCCAGCTCGATGCCCACGGCCAGGGACTGGGCGGCGAAAGCCTCGTTCAACTCGATGAGGTCAATGTCCGTCAACTGAAGGCCGGCTTTCTTCAGAGCCATGGGCACCGCATAGGCCGGACCAATGCCCATGATGTCCGGAGGCACTGCGGCGTAGGCGTAGCTGCGGATGTAAGCCATTGGCTGCAGGCCCAGGGCCTTGGCCTTGTCGGCGGTCATGACCACCACCGCTGCCGCTCCGTCGGAGATGGGGCAGGCATTGGCCGGAGTCACCGTGCCGTCCTTCTTGAAGACGGTGGGGTAAAGCGCGGCCTTCTGCATGGACAGGGAGGGATTGATGCACTCATCGTTGACAATGTCCTCGTAGGCCACCTCCTGACCGGCCACTTTCTTGGAAACGCGCACGGGCAGAATCTCGTCCCGGAATTTGCCCATCCGCGTAGCGCGGAAGGCCTTCTTGTGCGAATTGATGGCGAACTTATCCTGCTCCTCACGGCTGATGCCGTACAACATAGCCAGGTTCTCCGCCGTGTAGCCCATAATCATGCCGCACACCGGATCGGTGAGGCCCTCCCACAGCGTATCAATGAACGTGGTACTGCGCAACTTCAGCCCCCAGCGCGCGCCGCGCACGCAGTACGGCGCGGTGGACATGCTCTCCGCGCCACCACAGAGGAACACCTCCCCATCCCCGGCCTGGATGGCCTGATAAGCCATGGAGAGGGACATCATGCCCGATACACAGTTGCGCTGGATGGTGCAGCCGGTGACGCTGACCGGGAGACCGGCCAGCAACGTGGCCACACGACCGATGTTCGCTGCATCGCTCTGCTGGCTGATGCAGCCCAGGATCACATCATCAATGATCCGTGGATCAATGCCAGCGCGATCAACCGCTTCTCTGAAAACCTTAGCTGCCAACTCCTGGGCGGGAATATCCCGGAACGCCCCACCATGACTGCCAATAGGGGTCCTCACCCCGCTGACGATAACCACTTCTTTCATAGAGACCTCCTTAGACATCAAATGTGATGGCCCGGGTCAGGCAGATGCCCAACACGAAACAACAAATCAACTATCGCTTTGCTTAGTGCGGATGGAGTAACCGATGAAGAGCAGTGCTGCGATCCAGACAATCCACTTCAGCTCACTGGCGGCACTGTTGAGGGGAGCGGTTATGGAGCGAAGAAGGGGTTGAATGGGAGACCAGGTGATAAAAGAGAACGCCGTGGAGAGACCAGCCAGTGCGATGAGCACCCAGGCGAAAATCAGGCCCAATCGGGCCAAGTCCTCGTCCAGCAGCTTGGTCAAGACGTTGACCAAGGGCTGTCTGATCAGGAAAGCAACGGCGACGGTCAAGCCGACGGAGATGACGAAAGCAGCCCCCTGGACGAGAAAATTCAGTACGGAGATCGTCCTCACACCCGCCATCTGATCCATCACCTCCTTCCCAGGTCCAGTTGACCGGTGTCCTCAGCCCACCGCGGGGCTTATCAAAAGAGCAGAAAGCAGAACCCAGGGGCAAAAGCGACGACGGAACCGCAATGACACTCAGTTGGCCGCGCGCCGAAGACCGCGCAAAACCAAAGCCATAGTCGCCTCAAACATGGGTTCCAATTCCACAGACAACATCTGACGACGCAAAGGATTGGCCATCAACACCAACACTCCGTTGAGCGTAGCCCACAACGCTCCCGCGGACATCTTGGGGTCATCACAGGCAAACTCCCCTGCCTGTATACCCTGCCGGACCGTTTGCGTCACCAAATCCAGGGCCCGTATACTTTGCTGCAAAATCTGCTCGTACAGTTCCGCTGAAATCTGTTCCCGAAAGCGGCCTCGGTCGAAGGCCATCATGAGGCGAAAATAATTGGGGTGAGTTTGAGAGAAATCGAGGTAAGTTCTGGCCAAGCGCCACAAACGCTCCTCGGCGGAGAGGGATTGATGAGCAGCGTAGGCCTCGTTTAACTGAGCGAGGAGAAGGGCCAGGCCCTCTAAAAGCAAATGAGCAAGGATACTCTCCTTGCTCTCAAAATACAGATAAATCGTGCCCTTGCTGACTTCCGCGCGGAAAGCCACATCGTCCACCGTCGCCTGATGGAACCCTCTTTCAAAAAAGACCTCTCTGGCAGCCTGAAGTATCTCCTGCCGCCTTCTGGCCTTTTCTCGGGCTCGCCGCTCGTTGGTCGCCACCGTTGGCTCTCCTCAGCACAAAACACTAACTGCGGGTCACTTACTGACTGGCGGTCATATTATACACCAACAATATTATGCTGTCAAATGCTCCTCCACCACATTGGGCAAAATAAGCGTGACCGTTGTCCCCTTGCCCTCCTGGCTGTTAATCTCAATGGCTCCGCCGTGAGCATCTACCACGCGCTTGACCACGCCCAGCCCTAATCCCCAGCCGACCTCCTGTCGCTGGGTGCTGTCCGAACGATGCCAGTAATCAAAGACGTGCTTCAGCTTTTCCTCTGGGATGCCCCGGCCTTGATCTCGCACGTTCAAGCGCATCTGAGTCCCCTCCTGTTGCAAACTCACGCTGACCACGCCGGAGGGCGGGCTGAATTTGAGAGCGTTATCCAATAAGTGAGTGATGGCCCTTCGCAGATGGACTTCATCGGCGAGGACGGGGGGAAGATCGGCGGGGAGGCTACAATCCCAGGTGATGGCGCGCTCATCAGCTTTGGATTGTAACTGCTGACAGACCTGAGTCACCAGGGCTGCCAGGGAGAGGGGCCGGGGGTTAAACTGTGCCTGGCGCGCTTCCGCTTGCTGCAAATAGAGCATATCGTCCACCACACGGACGATCTCACCAGCCTGATGTTCGGTACGCCGCAAAGCCTCTCGCTGCTCATCGCTGAGAGGGCCTTGTGACTCATCGGTGAGCAGTGCCAGGCGCTCCTTTATCTGCGCCAATGAATCGAGCAAGGCATTGAGCAAGCGGCTCATTTGCCGATTCTGGAGTTCTGCCTGCTTCTTGAGCTCGTCGTAGGCCTGCCGCAGGCTCACCGCCTGCCGCTGCGCGCTTTCATACATGCGCGCCAGTTGCTCGTTCGCCCGGTCGAGATCGGCCAAAAGGCGGGCATTGCGCCGGGATAACTTTCGTCGCTCTACCGCCCGGGCAACGGCGTTCATCACTGTGTCTACATTGTCGAAAGGTTTGAGCAGATAGTCGTATGCGCCATACTTCATGGCCTCCAGGGCCGTTTGCAGGGAAGCGTAAGCGGTCATGATGATGACCACCGCATTCTCGTCGTACTCACGGATGCGGCGCAGCAACTCCAGGCCGTCCATGCCGGGCATCTTGAGGTCTGCGAGAATAGCGTCAACATTGTTCCGCTGCAACAACTCCAGGGCTTCTCGTCCTCCCGCGGCCGTCAGGGGCTGATACCCCTCAGTCTTGAGCACGAAGGCCAGGAAGTCGCGCATGCCCTCTTCATCGTCAACGATCAGGACACGGACCTCATCGGCCATAGCCACCACCTTTCTGTGCTCTGTTCCTGTTCCCTCCCCTTGCTCATATTATACCACAATTCTTTCTGCATTGTCGAATTCACCGTTCTGTGGTATACTCAATTCGGTCCAGTGACAAGAGCCGGGTTCGTACGCACTTTCGACCCGCCAAGACGTGAAACGTGAAGCGTGAGGGCTACGTTTCACGAATCACGTTTCACGAATCGAGAGAAAGCTATGACCATCCGAGTATTGCCCCCAGAAGTAGCAGATAAAATCGCCGCCGGCGAGGTGGTAGAGCGGCCCGCTTCCGTGGTGAAGGAATTAATCGAGAACTCGATAGACGCCGGAGCCTCCGAGATCCGCATCGAGGTGCGCCAGGGTGGGCGGCGACTGGTGCGCGTGGCCGACAACGGCTGTGGCATCCCGGCCGCAGAGGTAGAGCTGGCCTTCGCCCGCCATTCCACCAGCAAACTGACCAGCGTGGATGACCTGACCCACATCGTGACGCTGGGTTTTCGCGGCGAGGCCCTGGCCAGCATTGCCGCCGTCAGCCACCTGACCATGCTCACCCGCACCGCCGCCGAGTCCACGGGCAGTTATCTGCGTCTGGAGGGCGGCACACTGGTCCGGCGCGAGGGTCGCGGCTGCCCCGTGGGCACGATAGTCACCGTGGAAAACCTGTTTTACAACGTCCCTGCCCGCCTGAAATTCCTGCGTTCCGAAGCTACCGAGCGCCGCCACATTGATCAACTGGTCACCCGCTACGCTATGGCCTATCCCCAGTTGCGCTTCTCCGTCACCCACAACGGGCGCCTGACCTTTCAGTCCACCGGCAGCGGGCACTTGTACGACGTGCTGATCAAAGTGTACGGGCTGGAAGTGGCGGAGCAGATGCTGCCCATAGCCGGCGCAGCAGACGAGGGAGGGAGCGAGGCCCCACTACCCGCCAAGACGGGAGAAGGTCCCCAGGTCAGCGGCTATGTCAGCTCTCCGGCCCTGCACCGCGCCAGCCGCGAGCATCTCACCTTCTTCGTCAATGGACGCTGGGTACAGGATCGCATGTTGGCTTACGCCGTAGAACAGGCCTATCACACCCTGCTGCCCGTGGGCCGTCACCCGCTGGCCGTGCTGCGATTGAAGCTGGACCCGGCCGAGGTAGACGTCAACGTCCATCCCACCAAAAGCGAGGTGAAGTTCATGCACAGCGACCGCGTGTTTGCCGCTGTGCAAAAAGCTGTGCGCCGCACCCTGTTGGAGCAGGCCCCCATCCCCGAGATGGGAGCACGGCCCACCCAGTGGACGGCGGCGGATTGGGAGCGGCGTCAGGCGTTGAGCGCAGCCGGGCGAGAACGCCCCCCTGTCCAACTCGCGCTGGAGGCCCAGCGCCCAGGTGAGTTCCCGCCGCTGAGTCCGGCCCCTGCGACCACGGACAAGCTGCCTCCGTTGCGCGTCCTGGGCCAGGTGGCCCGTACCTACATCATCGCCGAGGGACCCTCGGGCCTGTATCTCATTGATCAGCACGCCGCCCACGAGCGCATCCTCTACGAGCAGTTCATGGCCCAGCAGGAGCGAATCACCACCCAAACGCTCCTGGAGCCCATGACCCTGGAACTGACCCCGGCGCAGACGGCAGCAGTGGAGGAACAATTACCCCTGCTCAACCGCCTGGGGTTCGCCATTGAACCTTTCGGCGGCAACACGTACCTGGTGCGAGCAGTGCCTGCCGTGCTGGTGGGTACAGACCTGCGTCAGGCGCTGGCGGGCATCGTGGACGAATTGGCCGAGGGGCGTATGCCTCCCCTGGCCCAAGAGCGCGAAAAACGGGTGATCGCCAGCGTGTGCAAGCAGGCTGCCGTCAAGGCCGGTCAGGTCCTATCCGACGAAGAACTGCGGGAATTGGTTCGACAACTGGAAGCCACCGCCATGCCCCGCACCTGCCCCCACGGTCGCCCCACGATGATTCACCTCAGCCAGGCGCAACTGGAGCGGGAGTTTGGCCGACGATAAATCGAGGCTCTAGAGCAAAACATTATGTCTATTCTCACTGCCAACGGATTGGCAAAATCATACGGTGTACAGGATGTATTCCGCAACGTCTCCATACAGATCGCGCGCGGCGACAAAATCGGGCTGGTAGGCCCCAACGGCGAGGGCAAAACTACCCTGCTGCGCATCCTGGCCGGACTGGAAGAACCTTCTGCGGGGACGGTGCACCGCGCCCGTGGTCTGCGCGTGGGTTATCTCCCCCAGATAGTGGAATTAGACGGCGAGCGAACGGTTTACGACGAGATGTTGACCGCCTTCGCCGAGTTGCGCGCTCAGGAGGACGAACTGCGTCGCCTGGAGGAAGCCATGGGCGATCCCGCCCGGCGCGAGGAGGCTATGCGTCGCTACGACGACCTGCTTACCCGCTTCGAGCTGGCCGGGGGCTACACTTACGAGGCCCGCATCCGACAGGTGCTGGCCGGACTGGGCTTCTCCGCCGAGGAATGGGAGCAACCCCTGGGCCAGCTCAGCGGCGGGCAAAAGACCCGCGCCCTGCTGGCTCGCCTGATCCTGCAAGACCACGACCTCTTGTTGCTGGATGAGCCAACCAATCACTTAGACCTGTCCGCCCTCGAATGGCTGGAGAATCATTTGATCCAGTGGCCGGGTAGCCTGGTGGTGGTGGCCCATGACCGCCGTTTCCTGGATAAAGTCGCCGGGCGGATATGGGACCTGGACTTCGGTCGCCTGGAGGAGTACCCGGGCAACTACAGTCGCTACGCCGCGCTCCGCGCCGAGCGCATGGCCCGCCGCCAGGCCGAATACGAGGCCCAGCAAGAGTACATCGCCAAGACCGAAGCCTTCATTCAACGCTACAAATCGGGGCAACGCTCCAAAGAAGCGCGCGGGCGGCAAAAGCGCCTGGAACGCATGGAGCGCCTGGAGCGGCCCCGCCAGGCACGAACCATTAATCTGCGCCTGCAAGCCGATGGCCGCAGCGGCGATCTGGTACTGACCAGCGAAGGGGTCACCATAGGCTACGACCCACAGCAACCCCTCTTCACCTGCCCCAAGCTGATTCTGCTCCGCGGACAGCGCGCGGCCCTCATCGGCCCTAACGGGGCGGGCAAGACCACTTTCCTGAAAACCGTGCTCGGTCATATACCACCCCTGGCCGGCGAAATCCGGCTGGGAGCCAGTGTGAAAATCGGATACATGGCCCAGACCCACGAGTCCCTCGATCCCGCAAACACGGTACTGGATGAGATTCTGGAGGTCAAAAACCTGCCTCTGGAGAAGGCGCGCACCTTTCTGGGACGCTTCCTCTTCCTGGGAGACGATGTGTTTAAGCGAGTGGGCGATCTCTCCGGAGGCGAGCGCAGCCGGGTGGTTCTGGCCAAGCTCACCTTGCAAGAGCCCAATTTCCTGCTGTTGGACGAGCCGACCACTCACCTGGACCTGCCCTCCCAGGAAGTGCTGCAGGAGGTGCTGGTGAACTTCCCCGGTACCATCTTACTGGTCTCCCACGACCGCTATCTGATTGACGCCCTGGCCACCCAGGTGTGGGTCCTGGAAAAAGGGCGCCTGCGCGTATACCCGGGGGGCTACGCCGAGTACCTGCTTCAACGGGAAGCGGAGAGCCAGCAGGCCGCGGAGAAGGCCGCCCAGGAACGCGCGCGGACTCAAGCCCAGAAGCGCCAGGAGGATCAGGAAAAGGCCAGACAACGCGAAGCCCAGCGCCGGGCACGACGCATCGCCCAATTGGAGGAGGAAATCGCCGCCCTGGAGAACCGCTTGCAAGAGCTCAGTCGAGAACTCACCCTGGCCAGCCACGCCCAGGCCCTTGACAGAGTGCGGGCTTTAGGGGTAGAATACGAACAAGTGGAAACGGAACTGAATCGGCGCATGGCCGAATGGGCGGAGGTCCACGCCGCATGAAAATCATCATCGGGCTCACGGGCAACATCGCCACCGGCAAGAGTGAGGTGGGACGCATGCTGGCCGAACTGGGGGCGCGAGTGATAGACGCGGACGCCGTCGCCCACGAAGTGATGCGCCGCGGTCAGCCGGCTCACGAGGCCATTGTCGCCACCTTCGGCACGGACATCCTGCGCCCCGATGGGGAGATAGACCGCGCGCGGCTGGGCTCCATCGTCTTCGCCGACGCGGAGGCGTTGCGCCGCCTGGAAGCCATCGTCCACCCCGAGGTCATCAGGCGCGTGGATGCCCTCATTCGTGAAGCGAGCGAGGCGGTGGTCGTCGTCGAAGCCATCAAACTCATCGAAGCCGGGATGCACCGCCACTATCACGCCTTGTGGGTGGTCACCTGCCCCCGCCAGCAACAGATCGCCCGTCTGATGCGCAGCCGAGGAATGACGGAGGCCGAGGCCATCCTGCGCGTGGACGCTCAGCCGCCCCAGGCCGAAAAAATCGCCCTGGCCGACGTGGTCATTGACAACTCACGCACCCTGGCCGAGACGCGAGAACAGGTAGTGGCCGAGTGGAACAAGCTGATAGGTCGGATTTCAAGCCTCTGCAGCCACAGCACTCAGAAAAACACAGAAACTTCAGTGTAATTCCGTGCGATTCTGTGACCGATTTCTAGCGATGGTAGGCGCGGTTTCCTACCGCGCAACCCAGGTCACAACAACCGTCGGGGCGCGCTATGGAAAGCACGGCTACTACTCAAGCCTCTGTAGCGACAGAGGCACGCAGGAAATTTCAGTGTGATTCCGTGCGATTCTGTGGCCGATTCCCGCCCAGACCGCGAAGGTCTAACCGGGGGCATTTTTCAGACACTCTTCCAGAGCCGGTCAGCGCAGGCCGACCACCAGCCCCAGGCCAAAGGAGTGACTTCCAGTCACCACTAGGACCAGGACCAACAGTGAGGAGGTAATCCCGTGGACATTACCATTCGCCGTGCAACACCAGACGATGCCCAGGGCATTGTGGATGTTTTCAACTCCATCATCGAGGAGGGGGGATTGACTTCCATGTATCCCACCCTCACCGTCGAGCAGGAACAAGCCTTTATCGAGAGCCTGGGACCGCGCAGCGCCATGTTCGTCGCCGAGGCCCTGGGCACCATCATTGGCTTCCAGACCATTGAACCCTTCGCCCCCTGGACGCGAGCCATGGATCACGTGGCCATCATGGGCACCCAGGTGTACAAGGGCTTCCGTCGGCAGGGGGTAGGCCGCAAACTGGCCGAGGCCAGCCTGGCCTTCGCTCGCCAGCAGGGGTACGAGAAAATAGTCATCTACGTGCGCAGCGACAACGACACCGCCCAGGCCTTCTATCGCGGTCTGGGATTCGAACCGCGGGGGACTCTCACCCGGCAGGTCAAGATCGGAGACCAATACGCCGATGAAGTGTTCATGGAAATGTTCCTGGAGGCCCCGGCGGCCCGCGAGGCACGCGAAGCAGCGGTCGCCGTCGAGAAGCCGCCCCCACCACCCGCCAGGGAAGCTGTCCCCACCAAAGAAGCCCTGAAAGTGAACGTACGGCGGGCGAAGCGCAAAGACATTCCGGCCATCACAGCTATCATCCAGCGGGTGAAGCCCGGCGGCGCCCGCATCACAGCCGAAGAGGTGCAAAACAGGCTGTTCGAGAAGGGATATTGGGTGGCCATTTCCCGGCAGGCCGGCGGCGTCGCTGGCTGGCAGGCGGAGAATTTGGTCACCTGCATCGAAGATTTCTACGTGTATCCCGTCAGCTACTACGCCTCAGTGGGCGGACCGCTGTTGCAGACCATTGAGCAAGAAGCGCGCCAACTGTCGTGCGAAGTGGCCATCATTTTCGTGGACGAGGGGATGCCCGCCGCAGTAGAGGAATTTTTCCGCGCCCAAGGTTACGAGCGTCGGACGCTGGATGACTTGCGCAAAATCTGGCGCGAGGTGGCCTCCGAGCTCATCGGTGAGGGCCGTTTCATGATGGTCAAACAACTCCTGGAGCGCCCCATCATGCGGCCTTTGTAAGCCCGGCGGTTGATGCGTGGTCTCGTGCTGCGTGTGTTGTAGCGAAAGGAGGAAGCACAAATGGCCAAAGGATACGTTTACGAACACGTGGTCACACCCCAGGACGCCACCGTCCAGGGGATGGCCTACGATGGCAGCTATGTGGAGTGGGCCTGCACCGCCCGCGAACGCATGATCATCGAGCACATTGACACCACCCACTTCACCTGGCCCGGATTTCTCACCGGGGAGATGTATTTGCGCTACATCAGTCCCGCCTTCCTCAACGACCGCGTCGAGGTGAGAGTAACCATAGACGAAATCTCCCAGGAAAAAGGTCGAGCCCGGCTGAAGTTCCACTTCATCAACAAAGCCTCACAACAACTGCTGGCGGAGGGACACCAGGTCATCTTCTTCGCCGACCCCCAGACCGGCAAGCGCATCTCCATACCCGACGAGTTCCTGAACGCGCTGAGCGACTTCCATGCTCGCCCAGACTGACCTCCCACCCTGCCGCCCAATCCAGGAGAAACGTTTATGACCCAACAACAACCCGCTTCCTCCCTGACCCCCGACCGATTCCGGGACATCGCCGCCGCCATCGAACGGGAGGTGGGGAAAGTCATCGTCGGTCAGCACGAGCTGGTGCGCCACACCCTCATCACCCTGCTGGCCGGGGGCAATGCCCTGCTGGAAGGTGTGCCCGGCCTGGGCAAGACCATGCTCGTCCGCACTCTGGCCCAGGTCATCAATTGCACCTTCTCCCGCATTCAATTCACTCCCGACCTGATGCCCGCCGACATCGTGGGCACCAATATCATTGTTGAGGACGAGGGCGGGCAGCGCACCTTTCGCTTTGAACCCGGCCCCATCTTCGCCAACCTGGTGCTGGCCGACGAGATTAACCGCGCCACGCCCAAGACCCAATCGGCCCTGCTGGAGGCCATGCAGGAGCACAGCGTGACCGTGGCCAAGACCACCCGCCCCCTGGCCGAGCCCTTCTTCGTCCTGGCCACCCAGAACCCCCTGGAGATGGAGGGCACCTATCCCCTGCCCGAGGCCCAGCTCGACCGCTTTCTGCTCAAGCTGGACGTGCCCTTCCCCAGCGAGGACGAACTGGTGGAGATCGCCCATCGCACCACCGGCGCGGAGGAGCCCCGGCCCGAGGTCGTCGCCGACGGCCCGACCATCGTCGCCATGCAGGAACTGGCTCGCGCCGTGCCCATTGCCCCCCACGTCACCGCCTATGCCGCGCGGCTGCTCAAAGCCACCCATCCCCAGGAGGACCACGCCCCCCAGATGGTGCGTCGCTATGTGCGTTACGGGGCCAGTCCACGGGGCATGCAGGCCATGATCCTGGCGGGCAAGATTATCGCCCTGCTGGACGGGCGCTACAACGTGGCTTTCGACGACCTGCGCGCTGCCGCCCTGCCCGCCCTGCGCCACCGTCTGATCCTTAACTTCGAGGCCCAGGCCGAGGGGATAACCACCGATGAGGTGATACAGGTGGTATTGGCAGAGGTTCTGCCCGATGAGTAGTTATGGAAGGTTGGAAGAGTGGAAGCTTGCATCCTTCCACCTTTCCAACCTTCTGAAACGAAATATGCTCCAGGCCCAGGACGAAGTGAAATTACTCGACCTCTACAACCACACCTGGAACACCCTGGGAGCGCTGATTCGATCCCTGCAGCAAAAGAAACTCGACGGCACATGGGATCGCTCTTACACCGCCCTGCACGAGGAACAGGAAGCCTATGAAATCTGAACCTTCCAGCCCCCCACCCTCCCAACCTTCCATACTTCCACCCTTCCAACCTTCCACCCCACCAACCCTCTTCGACGAAGCCTTCCTGCACAAACTCGAACGCCTCTCTATCCTCTCCCGGCGGGCCATGGCCGGACAACTGCAGGGGGAGCG
>JACIWR010000259.1 GCA_014360845.1 Anaerolineae bacterium | reverse complement strand
ACATATCACCCACGTTTTTCCCCCTCATATCCTTATCGGGACCGTTCCGCCAGCGGCGGAGCCCAATCTTCTGGGGCAAGGCGGCATCGTCCGCATCGCACGGGATGTTGTGGACCCGGCTTCTGTGGAATCCTATGGAGCGACGGCGGTGGCTGGCGTACAGGCCTGGAACGCTTTGTTCGCCAACCCGGATAAGTCGGCTGAGGTGGGAATTCAAGAGGTCAACCCGGCTGAACTGGTAGATGACGCCCTGGAGCCGCCGGACTTGCCTTTCGATTCCTCTCGGGGCGAGCCATCCATAGCGGTGCAAGCAGAGGATTTCACCCCCAGTTATTATCAGACCAGTGATTACATGATCGGCGATATAGCTGTAGGCATCATTCTCCCGGAGAGCGATGGCTCCGGCGATCCTTCTACTGAAGACTGGACTGGCGAAGAGCGCCAACTGGTCTACAGCGAGATCGTAGCGGCCTGCAACTGGTGGGCCACCCGCGAGCCCCGTGCCCAATTGCGCTTTTTCTACGATGACCATTTCAGCAACCCGGTGGCCACCCGTTACGAGCCCATCAATCACCCCCACAGCGATCAAGGCCTGTGGATTGGCGATGTCATGGGTAAGCTGGGATACACAGCCTCTTCCTACTTCACCCGGGTGCGAGATTATAACAACGACCTGCGCCAGACTTATGGCACGGATTGGGCCTTCACCATTTTTGTGGTAGACAGTTCCAACGATGGCGACAATTACTTCTCAGATGGGTACTTTGCCTATGCCTATCTCGGCGGGCCCTTCATGGTCATGACTTACGGGAACAACGGTTACGGGCCAAACAACATGGACGCTGTAACCGCTCATGAGATAGGGCACATCTTCCTCGCTCTGGATCAGTATTCTTCTGCCCGCCAACCCTGCACGCGCCGCTCTGGTTATCTGAATGTGGAAAACCAGAACAGCCTCTACGGCGATTGCTCCTCCAACGAACCCAGCATCATGCGCGGTCAGGTGTGGCCTTATAGCCAGGGTGCGGTTGACCCCTACGCCCGGGGGCAAATTGGTTGGGCCGATGTTAACGCCAATGGCGTGCTGGACCCCGTAGACACTGACCCCCAGGTGTACTTGAATGCTCACACGCCGAATCCCACGGAAGAGACCACTCTGGTGTACAACGGCAGCGCGGTAGACATCCCCTGGGATTCACCGACGAGGCCCGATGTTACTATCAACACCATTGTGCGGGTGGAATACCGCGTAAACGGCGGGGAGTGGCAATGGGCCACGGCGACCGATGGGGCTTTCGACGGTGCCAGCGAGGAATTCACTTTCACCCTCCGAGATCTGGACTACGGACGATACAATATCGAGGTGAGGGCTGTCAACTCGGCGGGTAAAGTCAGCGCCACTTACGCCAGCGATAGTGTGCTGGTCTATGATCCCAGCCAGGTGGGCCCTTTCTCCGTCCTCACGCCCTATCAGCCTGATCCCACGTCCACGCGACAGCCGACGTATACGGGTGTCGCCCGGAACGTGTATCAAGGGGCAGAGGGCATGATGCTGATGGAGACCGCCGCCATCGTCAAGGTGGAGTTTCAGATAGATCACAGTGGTACGTGGATGCCCGCCACAGCGGTAGATGGTAGTTTCGACTCGGCGGAAGAGGAGTTCACTTTCACCACGCCGGAGTTATCTCCGGGCCTTCACGTCATCGAGGTGCGGGCTACGAACTCGGCGGGGCAGACGGAGATGTATCCGGCCAGCGATTCGCTGGAGGTGGCAGGTTATGAGGGGGGCACGTACAAAGTATTCGTGCCTTTGGTTCTGAAGTGAAGTAGAGGCCGGTTTTCAACCTGCGCCCACTTCAATAATGACGGGGGGCGATCAGATGCACAATGGTGTGCGCCTGGTCGCCCCCTCGTCTATCTTGACCGCATCACATTGGCTTCGGGCTCTTTTGCTCTCGCCGAGTTGGGCTCCACGAGCTGTGAACACAAGCAGCGGGTAGAGCGGCTTTCCATAGCCCCCCAGCCTCCACGCCGCCGCGCCGCCTTATCTCGCCCCTGTGCTCGCCTTGAGCACAGAGCCGCAATACGGGCACTCGGCGGAGGTCTGATCCAGCCAGGTCACCTCGTCGGGGCGCACGGGAGCGCCACAGGACGAGCATTGCGCGGGGAGTTCGCGCGGCATCTGGTCCGGATGGAGGAAGAAGGGCCATCTGGCGGCACGAACTGGCGGAACCGGGCGGCGTTCGGGGGGTATTTCCGCCAGCCGGGCCTCCACCTCAGCGCGAAGGGCCTGGGCTTGCTCGTGGTAGCCTTTGTTCTCTAGGGCCTGCACCATCCGCGGCAGGATGGACTGCACTTTGCCGAAGAGACCGCCGCGACCGTAAAGCCGCAGGGCCTGCTTGCCCCGCTCCAGGGCAAAATCTACCTGACCCGCCTCCAGGTAGCAGCGGGCGGCCTGCAAGGCCAGGTCCCCGGCGCGGCTCCACATCCCGCGCTCGGCTGCCCCCTGGGCCAGACGCTCGAAGATGGGGGCGGCTTCCTGGTATTGTCCTGTTTCAAAGAGTTGCTGAGCGCGGCCCAGCAGTTGCAAGGGGCCGCGGGGCCGTAATAAGCGGCGAGGCCGGCGTGGTCGAAACAACATCTTTTCCTCCTTGGCAGGCATTGCCCCTCCCACGGGTGCGCAGGAGAGTGACGTTGGTTGGCGATTATTTTGTCCCTGAACCCGCTTTTTGTCCGATTCGGTCTCCGAACCTGGGGCCACTATCCCAGACAAATGTCCAATGAGCGAGCGGTGCGGATGAGGTCGCTATCCAGGGGCACGGTTTTCAGTTGGCTCACCGCATCCTTCAGGGAGACGGCCTCGATGGTCTCGCCGCGCAGCGCGACCATTTCGCCGAAGCGTCTCTCGGAGACCAGGTGCACTGCTGCGGCCCCGAAACGGGTGCCCAGGATGCGGTCGAAGCTGCTGGGGGAACCACCGCGCTGAACGTGACCCAAGACGGTCACGCGGATTTCGTGGTCACACATTTTGCCCAGTTCATCGGCCACCCACTGGCTGACGCCCCCCAATCTGCGCGGTGCGGTGGGGTCCTTCCTGGGTTGATAGAACTGCTCTCCGCCCACCGGTCGCGAGCCTTCGGCGACGACGACAATGCTGAAGCGCCGACCCTCCCTGTCGCGGCGCTCGATTTTTTCATCCACATTATACAGGTCGAAGGGTATCTCCGGGATGAGGATCACGTCGGCCCCACCGGCCAGCCCGGCTTCCAGGGCCAGCCAGCCGGCGTCACGGCCCATCACCTCGACGATCATGACGCGGTGGTGACTTTCGGCGGTGGTGTGTAGTTTGTCAATGGCCTGGGTGGCCGTATCCAGAGCGGTGTCAAAGCCGAAGGTCACATCGGTGCAGGAGATGTCATTGTCAATGGTCTTGGGCACGCCGACGATGGGCACGCCCTTTTGAAAGAACTCGTAGCTGATCTTGAGGGAGCCATCCCCGCCGATGACTATCAGGGCGTCCAGGCGCAAGTCGCGGAGGCGCAGTATCACTTCGTCGGAGACGTCGCGGGTCACTACGCGCCCGTCCTTCTTGCGCGTGACGTAGGCGAAGGGGTTAGCGCGGTTGGTCGTGCCCAAAATCGTGCCCCCACGGGGCAAAATGCCCCGCACGTCGCTGATGCGCAGCTCTCGCGTCTTATCGGGCAAGATCAGCCCTTCGAAGCCGTCCTCGATGCCGATCACTTCCCAGCCGTAATCGTTTATCGCCGTTTTGACCACAGCCCGGATGACGGCGTTCAGGCCGGGACAGTCGCCGCCTCCGGTCAGCACGCCGATGCGTCGTACCTGTTCCATTTCCATCGCCCCTGTTCTTCCTCAAGAATCAGCGGGTCGGCGAAGGCCCGCCGATTCGCCGATTCGCTGATTCGCCGATTCGCTGATTCGCTACGGAATCGGTTGCTGCGTCCACTGCCAGGGGTCCACCTGGACGTTGTTCACCCGCAATTCCCAGTGCAGGTGGGGCGCGGTGGAGAGGCCCGTGCTGCCCACGTAGCCGATGAGATCGCCGGCCAGCACCGTCTGCCCCGCCTGTACAGCGATGCCCGACAGGTGCCAGTAGCCGGTGTACACTCCCATCCCATGATCGAGGATGACGGCCTTGCCGCGCACCTGCAATGGCTCGGCCAGGGCCACGCGCCCCGTGGCCGCGGCGTACACCGGCGTGCCCTCATCCGCGCCGAAGTCAATCCCGCCGTGGTAGCTGGCTATCGGCCCGTCATTGTACGAGCGCCGTCCACCAAAGGGTGAGGTGATGTTGATCTCACCCTGCAGCGGCACGCGGAAGAGGCCCGTCCAGGCCGGGGAAGGCGTGAAGCGCCCCATGACCTCGGCTACCAGCAGTCGCTCATCGCGGACCAGTTCCGGGTCGAGCAGGACGCTGACCTCCGGCGAGAGGTAGATGTATTGCACCTCGAACTCGCCGGCGACGACCGTCACTCTCTCCGTCGCAGTGGCGACGCTGCCCACGGCGTCGCTGGCGCTCAGGGACAACTCATACGGACCAGGATTGGCCAGGGCGTTCACCCCCACCAGGGCCCAGTAGACGTTCTCCTGCTGCCGGGCGAAGGAAAGCGTTTGCCCGGCGAAGGTCCCACTCACCTCCGCCGGGCGCAGGGTGTGGACCTTGATGACGAGGGTCTGCCCCTGCGCCACCGGTTGGGGAGTTATCTGGAGGGTGTGGAAGGGCGGAGGCAGCTCCTCGGTCGCGCCGGTCAAAGGGATGCGCAGGCACTGACCGGCGGGGAGGATGGCGGGATTTTGCAACTCGTTGACTTGTGCCAGCGTCCAGAAGTCCACGCCGTAGCGCCAGGCGATGCGGAGGGAAGTATCCCCCGCCTGTACGACGTGCACCAGCGAGCGGTCGGGCACGGGGCTGAAGGTGGGGATGGTCAGGGTCTGTCCGGTGCGTATCAAGGCAGGGTGCAGCAGGTGATTGCGCTCGGCGATGGCTTGCACGGTCGTGTTGTAGCGGCTGGCCAGGATGGGCAGAGTGTCGCCGGGCTGGACGACGACCGGCAGCAGGACCTCCACTGTCTCGCCCTGGGGGATGACAAGCTGCTGCCCGACGAAGATCAAGTCCGGGTCGCTGAGCCCATTGGCGGCGACGATGGCCTCCACCGTAGTGCCATACCGTTCGGCGATGAGAAACAGGGTCTCGCCCGCCTGCACGGTGTGAATAATCTGTTGCTGGCGCGGCGGACTGGCCCCGATCCCCTGCCCGCGAGCCAGGAGCAGGCCGAGCAACAGTAGAGTGAAAATCAGTTGGGTAACGCGCTTCTTATGCGTCACAGGCATCCAATCTCCAATACATCTCCCACTTGCACCTGATCGAGCAAGTCGGGATGGCCTTCCACGTAATATTGCGCCGGCTCGCGAGGTGCGTAATAGGGGCGGAAGGGCCTGGCCAGGACCTTGTCCACCACCCTTTTTTCGGCGTCCAGCCAGATGACGGCGATGGGGAAGAAGACGAAGAACATGTGGATGGCCGCCCGGCTGATGCTTTCTTTCCTCTCCACGAAGAGCAGAGCCTCGTCCCGGGCCAGCGGGCGGTGGAACATCAGCCCCCGGGCGCGGGTGACGAAAGTATCGCAGCGGCGGACTTTGGTTGCCAGCACGCGGTTGTTGGTCAGATTGCGAATCATTGTATTCCCATGAGGAGGTGCGTCGCACCTGCCCTATAATTTATACCCGATCTTGCGCAGCAGGTCCTTGCGCCAGGCGACGTCCTCTGGTCCCTCGACCCCTTTCGTCTTCACCCCGTCAATCACGCCCAGGATGCCCCGTCCCTGCTCCGTCTCGGCGATGATGACCTCGACGGGATTAGCCGTGGCGCAGTAGATGCGGCACACTTCGGGCACCATTTTGATAGCGTTCAGGAAGTTGATGGGGTATAGTCCCTCGCCGAG
The DNA here is from genome assembly GCA_014360845.1 of Anaerolineae bacterium. GTDB lineage: Bacteria > Chloroflexota > Anaerolineae > JACIWR01 > JACIWR01 > JACIWR01. The sequence goes on along the minus strand of JACIWR010000259.1, from coordinate 283 downwards.
CATGATGATGAATGAGTGCCCGGCCGAGAGGGCCAGCGCGTTCTTCTTCGCCAGCTCGACCAGTTCCTCGTCGGTGCCGCTGGCGCGCACCAGAGCCGCTCCCGAGGACTCGCAAAAAGCCACCCCGAATTTCGCGCCGGGCACGGCGGTGACCATGGCCTCGTGGATGTCCTCTACCGTCTTGATGAAGTGGCTTTGGCCCAGGATGAAGTTCATCTCCTCCGGTTTTTCGATGCGTACTGTTTTTAACTCCATCGGTTTCACCTCCTGCGTTAATTTGTTG
>JACIWR010000258.1 GCA_014360845.1 Anaerolineae bacterium | reverse complement strand
ACCGATGAGCACCGCGCGCCCGTGATCCTGTAAAGCCCCGGCCACGATCTCCGAGGCGCTGGCCGTGCCCCCGTTCACCAAAACTACCAGGGGGATGTTGAAAGCGACGCCATCGCCGGTGGCCGGGTGCTCGATTTCCTGGCCTTTGGAGCGCTCGCGGAGGATGAGCCCCTGGTCAATGAACTCGCTGCCGATTTTTATCGCCGCTTCCAGATAGCCTCCCGGATTCCCCCGCAGGTCGAGGATGAGAGCGCTGGGTTTGGCCTGTAACAGTTGACGCAGGGCCTGGCGGAAGCGAGCTGGCGCCGGTTGGCTGAACTCGCACAGAGAGATATAGGCGATGTTGTGGTCCAGCATCTTCGTTTCGACCAGAGGAATCTCAATGCAGGCACGTTCTACTTCTACGTCGAAGGGCTCTTCTACACCCTCCCGCTCGATGGTCAGGCGGACCACCGTTCCCTGAGGCCCCCTGATCAGGGCAATGGCTTCGTAGAGATTCAGTCCCTGGAGCGACACACCGTCCACGGCGAGGATGATGTCGCCAGCGCGCAATCCCGCCCGCTGGGCCGGTTGGTCTGCGAAGGTCTCCACGATCATCAGCTTGCCGTCTTCGCTGCGCATTCTGACGGTAGCCCCTATACCCTCAAAGCTACCTGACAAATCTTCGTTGAAGATGGCCGCGAACTCGGGGCTAAGGAGTACGGTGTGATCGTCGCCCAGGGTGCGCAACATGCCGTCAATAGCACCGTAGGTGCGGGTGCGCATGTCGGGTATCTCGCCATCGAAGTTGTCCTCGACGAGATGCCACGCTTCCCAGAATACCTTGAACTGCTCCTCCTCGTCGGGTAGGGGGGTAGAAGCCGGCGGGGGATACGCTTCCGCCGGGGTTTCGCGGGTCATCATCACCGCCCCGGTCGCGAAACCGGCGATGAAAGTAGCACCCATGACCACGGCGGTCACTATGGCGATGACGCCTATCTTGAAACTATCCAATACAGACATGCACTCACTCCTGTTTATTCGTTGTCGCGGAGTTAAAGTTCATCAACTCCACGACAACGAAGGTGCAACTCCGCGACAGAGGAACTCCTCGTCACTCTGCCGTGTCGTTGAGGTAAGCGATGGCCTGTTCCATCTGTGGGTCCCGACCTTGTTCCCTGTCTTCAGCGGTGAGAGGGACCTCGATGTCAGGGCTCAGGCCCAGCCCGTTGATTTGGTGGCGGTTGGGAGTGAACCACTGCGCCGAGGTCACGTGCAGCGATGAGCTGTCGCTCAGGTCATAGATAAACTGCACCGACCCCTTGCCGAAAGTGCGCTCCCCGATGAGTGGCCCCCGCTGATGGTCCTGCAAAGCGCCGGCCACGATTTCCGCGGCGCTGGCCGTGCCCCCGTTCACCAACACGGCCAGGGGCACGTCTCGGGCCATGCCCTCTCCCTGGGCCTCGTAAGCTTTCTCTGGAGCGTTGCGCCGGCGTTCGTAAAGCACCACGCCACCGTCTATGAATTGACCGGTCACCTGGATGGCCTCGGTCAGCAGGCCGCCACCGTTATCCCGCAGGTCGAGGATGAGGCGAGTCATGCCTTGTCCTTTGAGTTCGGTCAGGGCCTCTTGCAGTTCCTGGGGCGTGCGCTCGGTGAAGCGCATTATTCGGATGTAGCCCATCCCGGCCTGATCTTCGACCATCTGCCACGTCACCGAGGGGGTGACTATTTCCTCGCGCGTGATGGTCAACACCACGAGCTCTGCCACGCCCTGGCGACGGATGGTGAGACCCACCTGGCTGCCCACTGGCCCGCGGATAAGGACTTGTACATCCTGTAGGCTCATCTCCGGGGTGACAAGGATGTCATCCACCTGGACCAGCACATCGCCCTCCTGGACTCCGGCGCGCATGGCGGGACTGTCGCGCATCGGCGTCAGCACAACGGAGCCGTCCTCGGCCTGGGAGAGCCAGGCACCGATTCCACCGAAGCAGCCATGCAGGTCGTCTTTCTCAATCTGGCGCGACTGCGGCTCGACAAAGATGGTGTAGGGATCGTTCAGGGCACCCAGAGCACCGCGAACGGCAGCGTAAGTTGTCGTCTGGGGAGAGGGCAACTCACCGTAGAAGTTCTCCTCCACCAGATGCCACGCTTCCCAGAAGACCTGGAACTCGGGCCACTCATCGTTGTTGGAGGCCAGGTCCAGGTTGCTGAGCCAGCCCACGGTGTAAGATGCACTGATGACCAGTGCCGATATTGCAATGAACGCAGCAACACGCAAAAAGGATAGATTCTTGTTCACGTTCGTATAGTCCTGTTTTAGATTTACATAATACCGGAACGAAGCCCCGTCCAGGCTTATCGGAGCAAGCATATTCTAGCATACAACAAGGGGGAAGGCAAACGAGGTGAGGGCTGTCCATGGTCCTGCTTGATGCGACGGAGTCAAGCGCCCTTGATCCGGGGAGTTGGACGCTCCTGGGCGGCGGAGTTGAATTCCGCCGCATCAAGGGAATCCGCGAGATCACAAAGGAGAGGGTCCCGTGAGCTTGAGAGCAGCAGGGAAATCCCGCAGCGGCCCGTGCTCGCGGAGTTGAACTCCGCGGCAACCAGGAAAGAATATGATTCGCTAAATAATTCTTGTGCGAATCATAGACCCCACAAGGAAACGACAGGCGCTCTGTCCCCCCAGGACAGCCCCTGCCTCACCTCGCGCGGGCGCCGTATCGCGCCAGACCCGCGCTTCACCTCAAGCACGACCAGAGGCGACGGATCGGATACGGATAATGAGACGCAGCTCTTAAGCAATCCCACCGTCACTCGCTGTTGGCGGTTCTGCCCCCCTCCCCTGCTCCCCTGGTGGGGTCTCGCCCGCCGCGCGGGCCAGATCAATGATGCGCGTTCCACCCACGTATGGCTTGGTCTCATACGACGTTATCTTGCTCAGACGACGCACTATTTCAGCAGTTCGTGCAGTAGCTTCTTTTATCGTCTGCAAATCTTGCCACAAGCGGCTGCCCTCCTCGACATCGGAGGTGAGCAGCGTGGCCAGCCCCTGGAGGACAGTCAAAGGCTGGTTCAGCTCGTGCGCCGTAGCCCCCGCCAGCTCCACTACCGCCGCCCTTTTCTCCGCCTGTATCAACTGTGCCTGCGTCTCTTGTAGCTGCGTGTATGCCTTGTTGACCTCGTCAATCTTGCGCGCCAACTGCCGGTTCGTCTGCTTTAAGCGCTCGTAGAGCATGGCGTTTTCAATGACCGTAGCCGCCTGGCTGGCGATAGCGGTCAGCAGGTCCAGATCGCGCTGTTTGAACTGCCCCGCCTTGAGGTGATTGTCCAGGTACACTACGCCGATGATCTGCCCCTTGCCTACCAGCGGTACACACAGTACAGAGCGTAGGCCGTAGGTGATAACACTGGGTTGCTTGGCGAAGCGAGGGTCCTCTTTGGCATTGACGGTCAAGACAGGCTCTCCACTGGAGGCTACCCGTTCGACGATGGTGCGACTCACCTGGAAATCCGCCCCGGCGATAGTCGCCTGATCCAGATTGCGGGCCACGTAGGGTACCATGGCCCCTGTCTCTTCCTCGCGAAAGACCAGGTAGCCTCGCTCGGCCCCGGTGGCGCGGATGGCCTCGTCCAGCACCGTCTGGAGCACGGTTTTCAAGTCCAGTGTCGAGCTGACAGTGCGAGCGACCTCGTAGAGAGTAGTTCTCTCGGCCAGTTCCTGTCTGACGGTCTCGTACAATCTGGCGTTCTCAATGGCCAGGGTAACCTGGTTAGCGAAAGCCTGCAGTAGCTCCAGGTGTTGCTCGTTGTAGTAATTAGGTTCGACCTTGTCCACGGTCAGCACGCCGATGACCTCATCGCGGATGATCAGTGGTACACCCGCCCAAGAGCGGATGTAGCGCATCTTGTCAACGGCAGTCCAGTCCGCGGAAAGCGTGACATCGGGCAAAATGATGGGTTTTCGCTCTTGAGTGACCCGCCAGGCGGCTTTTCTCTCGCTGAGGGGTACGGCAGTGTGTTTCCGCTTCTCTTTCTTCTCCTGGCCGATTTGCTTGGCCAGAAGGGTATTGAAGCCGTCCTCGGTGAGGAGCATCACGGCAGCGCTGTCATAGGCGACCACACGCGCCAGTTGATCCAGCACGCGGGAGAGGACCTCGCTCAACTCCAGCGTGGAGGTGACCACGGTCAGCGCCTGGCGCAGCGTCGCGGCGGTGTGGTGGGCCCGACGCTCGGCTTCGAACAAGCGGGCGTTTTCAACGGCGATGCCGATTTGATCCCCGATAGCGGCCAGGGTACCGATGTCCAGAGCGGTTATCTCTGGGGGTTCCTTGTGGGCGACGAGGCTCATCAGGCCCATCACCTCACCTTTGGCCCGTAGGGGAATCAGCAGCGCTGCCCGGAGGCCCGGATAGCACTGAAGAAGGAGTTGCGTGAGAGGATGAGTTCCAATTTGCTCTTGGCTGAGAGAGATGGGCGCTGACACCGGCTCAAACTGAGCCCAGGGAAGCACGGGCACGGGAGATTCCCCATAGTACGGAGATCCGGGTGCTGTATCGAGGCATCGCTGTGTGTGCAGGGTTAGATTGTGGGAGGCATCGAGCAAGTAGATAGCGCCGGCGTCGAAGCCGGTGAACTCCAGAGTCTGCGTCAAGGCAGCATCGAGGCGGTTTCGCAGCTCCAGAGAGCCATTGACCGTGGCCGCGATCGCGTTCAGAGCCTCCAGGGCGCGGTTACGTTGTCGCAGAGCTTGCACTTCCTCCTGTGATATTTCACTCACCTGCCCCACCTCCTTGGGTGCTGTCTCGCAAGTCTGGGTTGGTGACTACTCAGCCTATGCGCCAAGTCCCCGTCCCGGGGACGTTCCATGCGGCAAGATGCTGTCTTTTGCGCGGTTTTCTCAGCCGAGACGCCCCCGGGACGGGGGCTACGAGCCTGGGGAGGACAGTGCGCCTGCTAGCCTGAGTAGTAACCTGGGTTGTAAAATAGTGGGCTTCGCATAGTCTATTGTCCCTTCCAGAAAAACCTCAAAAAGGGTTACCCCCCCCCTGATATGACTACGCGAAAGACGACTTCTCTATCAACGACGAATAGTGAACCGAATAAACGAATGACCATCACCACAGCCTATTCGTCTATTCGTTGGATATTCGTTGACAACATACTTCCCGGTCAAAGTGCAACCCTGAACCCACTCTGTGCCCTTCTATTGTACTCCATTTGAATGGAAAAGAAAAGTCGTGAGGAGTCGGTGACAGCTTCGCCGGACAAAAGCTTGCCAAACTCCGAAGTGGCTAATAGGGCTCTCTGCCCCTCGCAACCAGCACCGCCTGTTGCACAGCGGCGGGCCACCGCTACGGGACAAACCTGCCCTAAAACTGAAGCCCACTCCTTTTCGCCTCTGCTTGACCCCGCAAGCGCTTTGAGGTACAATGTTTATGGCACACAAGGGCCACAACATCACCGAGCAGGGATCGTTACAATGAAATACGATATATCACCTCAAGAGCAAGTGCGCATGCTGCGCAAACTGCTCCTCTATTGGGACGGGCAATGGTTTCTGAAAACCGCGGAGGAGTTCGGGCTGGAAACGGCCATTCGGATGAACGCCCGGGTCCGCGCTGCCTTCGGACGCATCGAGATGCGCACTCTGCTGCGGGCCGTGGGCAAATCCCAGGCCGACGACCTGGCAGATGCCCTGCATCTCCTCGACACTTACGCTCAAACCTTCATGGGGAGCACGCTGCGCGCCCATTACGAGCTTTCAGGACCAAACAAGCTGGAAGTGCGCGTTTATAACTGCGCTGCCCTGGCGGGAGCTAAAATGGCCAACCTGGAGAGGATAGACCAGGCCTGCGTAGCCTGTGAAACCCTGTGGAACGCCTGGTTCGATACTCTGCTACCAGGAAAGCCCATAGATGTTCAATACCCCATGCGCATGGGCAAAGGTGACCCTCACTGCCATTTCATCATCACAATCACAGTGTCACCGTAAACAAGCGGCGCTTCGCGCCCTACACGGACATGTTCAGATGAAATGGAGTAAGAGATGATCAAAAGTTCTATCAAAATCGGCACTTTATTCGGCATTCCAATCCGCATACATATTAGCTGGTTCCTGATCTTCTTCCTGACCACCGGCAGTTTGGGAGGCACTTATTTCCCCCAAAGATACCCCCACTGGTCTCCTGTACTGGGGTGGACGGTAGGTTTGACCACCAGCCTTCTCTTCTTCGCTTCGGTACTGGTTCACGAACTGGCTCACTCGTTAGTAGCTCGCCGGCGGGGATTGCCCATCACCGACATTACCCTTTTCATCTATGGCGG
>JACIWR010000257.1 GCA_014360845.1 Anaerolineae bacterium | reverse complement strand
GATCCAGTATCTGCAAGAGACGCAACGGGCCGGCCTGGGTCAATTGGACACCCTGCGCACCTACTCCCTCAGCGAGTTCATGACCCTGGATGCCGCTACTCGCCGCAATCTGGAACTGACCGAGACCATCCGCGAGCGCAAGGTGCAGGGCTCGCTCTTGGGCGTGCTGGATGCCACGGTGACGGCCATGGGTGGGCGCACTCTGCGCCAGTGGATCAACCAGCCTCTCCTGGACCTGCCGCGCCTGAACGAGCGACTGGACGCGGTGCAGGCTCTCTATGACGACACCCCGGCGCGCAGCAAACTGATGGCCCTGCTCAAAGGCCTGCCCGATTTAGAACGCCTGACCAATCGCGTGGTGCAGCGCATCGCCGGGCCGCGCGACTTGCTGGGCATCCGCCAGGCCCTGGAAGCGGTACCCCAAATTAAAGAAGTGCTGGCCTCGGTTTCCTCCGCTGCGCCCTTGGGCCATCTGATGGGCGAATTGGACCCCTGTGCTGAGATCGCTGCTTTGATAGCGCAGGCTATCGCCGAGGACGCCCCGGCAACGCTGGCCTCCGGCGGCGTCATCCGCCCCGGCTTCTCGGCGGAATTGGACGGCGTGGTCGCTGCGGCGCGGGACGCCAAAGAATGGGTGGCCAATCTGGAGCGCAGCGAGCGACAGCGTACCGGCATCAAGTCGCTCAAGGTGGGTTACAACAAAGTCTTCGGCTATTACATCGAGGTGACCAAGGCCAACCTAGACGCCGTGCCCGCCGAGTACATCCGCAAGCAGACCCTGGTCAACTCCGAGAGGTTTATCACGCCGGAGTTGAAAGAATACGAATCCCTTATCTTGAACGCGCAGGAGCGCATTCTGGACATCGAGGCTCGGCTTTTCGGCGAGGTGTGCGAGCAGGTGATGGCCGCCGCGGCGCGGATACTGCGCACAGCCCGTGCCCTGGCCCAACTGGATGTCTACACGGCCCTGGCCGAGGTAGCCCTGCGCCATCGTTACGTGCGCCCCCGGCTCACCGAGGAGGACGTGCTGGAGATAAAGGCCGGTCGCCATCCGGTGGTGGAGTTGTTCCAGCGCGAGGAGCCTTTCGTCCCCAACGACGTGCGCCTCAACTCCGAGGAGCGGATCCTGGTCATCACCGGCCCTAACATGAGCGGAAAATGTGTCACCGGGGATACACTGGTTTTCACTGATCGGGGACTGGTTCCTATTGTGGATTTGATGCCTCCTGGAGCTAAGCCGGATGAGTTCACTGAGGTCAACTGTCAAGTACGCGGCCTGGGGGGGAGAAGAGAGGTTACCCACTTTTATACCGGTGGCCGGCAACCGACTGTCAAGCTCACTACCCGTTTGGGCTATTATCTGGAAGGCACTGCAGAGCACAGGGTTTGGGTGCGACACCCCGATGGCAGTGAGGGGTGGAAGCAGCTGGGAGACATTGCTGAGGGAGATGTGGTTGCCATTGAGCAACAGATTGGCCTGTGGGGCCAGGAGACGGCTATTGATCGCTCTGTCGCCGAGTCTCTGAAAGGGGTGAAGCGGTATCGTCTACCAGGTGAATTGAACGAAGACCTGGCCTACATGATGGGCCTGTTGGTTGGGGATGGCACCTTGACCTATCCGAATTGTTTCATGCTGTCCACAGGAGATTCCTTCATTGCGGATGAATATCGTCGTATTGTGAGGGACCTCTTTGGCTACGAAGTTGGGTGTAAAGCGAACGGCAAGGACCATTTCGTCACCAGCAAGCAGATTCGTGTGTTTCTGGCCAGTCTTGATCTGGGGTATGGCCGGGCGCATGAAAAATACGTTCCTAAATCCATTCTAAGGGCTCCTCAGCACATCGTTGTCGCTTTCCTGCAAGGGCTGTTCGATGCCGATGGCTTTGTTGAGAACCGCTACGGTAACGTCCGGCTTTCGACGGCTTCCTTCCGCCTGGCTCATGAAGTGCAGTTACTCCTCTTGAATCTGGGAATCATTGCTTCGATTCGGGTGAAGCAGACCTCGTCCAGGCCTAGCTATCGGCTATCAATCAACGGTGCTGACGCCATCGCTTTTCACCAGCGGGTCGGATTCCGGTTACCTCGGAAGAAAGGGCGAAGGGCGCTGGCTTCTGAGCAGCGAAGGCCTCACATTGGTGGCATTCCCTATCTGGCTTCCACCCTCAAGCAAATTCAGGCGCGCATCGTGGCTGCTCAGGACAAGCCGGTAGCACTAAAGCGCAACAAAAGTGTTAATTCGATCTTCTATACCTACATTCCAACCGACCGGAATATCTCGTACGATAAACTGGATGAACTGATTGCCTATTGCCATCAAAGCGGTGTGGAATGCTCTGAGTTGGAAGCTTTACAAGCGAGGCGTTACTTTTACGACTATGTCACAGCCGTTGAACCGGGGGAAGCTGACGTGTACGACCTTTCTGTCGCACACGACCACGCTTATGTGGCCAATGGCTTGGTCAGTCACAACTCTACCTATCTCCGCCAGGTGGCTCTCATCGTGCTCATGGCTCAGATAGGCTCCTTCGTCCCTGCCGACGCCGCTACCGTGGGTCTGGTGGATCGCATCTTCACCCGTGTCGGTGCTCAGGACGAGCTGGCCGCCGGGCGCAGCACCTTCATGGTGGAGATGGTGGAGACGGCCAACATCCTGCATCACGCCACCCGTCGCAGCCTGATCATTCTGGACGAGATTGGGCGTGGCACCAGTACCTACGACGGCATCAGCATCGCCTGGGCTGTGGTGGAGTACATCCACAACCATCCCCGTCTGCAGGCCAAGACCCTGTTCGCCACCCATTACCACGAACTGACGGACCTGGCCAACATCCTGCCCCTGGTGCGTAACTACAACGTGGCCGTGGCCGAGGAGGGAGACCGCGTGGTCTTCCTGCGCAAAGTGGTCCCCGGCGGGGCGGATAAGAGCTACGGCATTCACGTGGCCCAGCTTGCCGGATTGCCCAAGAGCGTTATCCACCGCGCCGAGGAAATCCTCGACCTCCTGGAACGCGAGGCCAGCCGCTCCCCCAGCAAGGCCCGCCGCCCGGCAGAGGTCTTGCAACTACCACTCTTCACCACCGAACACCCTGTACTGGAAGAACTCAAGGAACTGGATGTGACCCAGATGACTCCTTTGGAGGCCATCACTAAGCTGTACGAGTTGCAGAAGCGAGTGAAAGAAGGGGACAAGCCCCGCTGAGCCAAGCCCGGTTATCAGACACCGGGCTACTTGCTTTACATCCCAATAAAACCACGAGCGGAAGGGTTAGAAAAACCGGTGAAGCGAATCTGGGCCAGAGAAGAAACTATCATTAGAGGCCACACCTTGCCCCGCCGCCAACCGTTCGGCTGAGCCCTCGGCGTGAGCGTTCGCCTGAGCTCACGCCGAAGGCTCGGTCGAACGCTCACGACGAAGCCTGCCCTACTGGTTTGGGGGTTTTGTGGTACAGACCCCTGCCCGATGTCGGGGGCAGGGGGGTAAGCTACACTGTGCTGCTGATGGTAAAGCTGCTCCTTCGTACTCCGCGCCGCGGCCCAGCGCGCACCGTTGGCGGCCATGATGGAAGGAGGAGTTGCGATGAGTCAAGAAGGTATCCTCGAACTGATTTTGCAAGAGCTCCGACAGATCTCCAGCGAGATCAAAGCCCTGAGGGAGACTCTGAGTGACATGGGGCCTGTGCGACCTCTTGGCGTTGAGGAGGCGGAGAAGCCTCCCGCAACAATGGTCGGCGAGGAAATGGACGAAGAGGACTTCCTGACCGTTTTCGACTGGCTGGCCTCTCGCAACATCACGGTGAAGAATTACAAGCAAGAAGAGACCGCCGACGCTGTCTTTGATCAACTCGCCGTCTTTTTGGGAGAAAGATTTGCCTCTCTCAAGCGCCTGCACGATCAAATCAGAAGGCACTTATCCACCGGCGGCAGTTTTACTTTGAATCTGGAGTCGAGTGGTCCGGAAGAGATAGCCAATACCACTCAGTTTTGCACCTGGTTGCACCAGTACGCTTTCCTCTCCTCCTACCGCTACAACCGGTACTCCAAAACCATCTACGCAGCCCCTCAGCGGATAGGCAAAGTAATCAATTTCTTCACAGGGGGGTGGTTTGAGCGCTTCGTTTTTCTGAAAGTGGCCTCGCTTTTGTCTCAGCATGGGCTGAGCTACGTGCATTTGCTCAATCCCCAAATCTCCCTGCCCAGCGGCGATGATTTTGAGCTGGACCTGGTCTATCTGATCGAGGATGAGCCCCTGTGGCTGGAGTGTAAGACCGGTGACTACCAGGCATACGTGGCCAAATACGCCGATGTGCGCCCAACGCTGGCCGTGCCGCGAGACCGCTCTATTTTGGTGGTACTGGGTATCTCGGACGAATTGACCTCGCAGCTAACCCATCTGTACGACATCACCGTGGCAAACGAGAATAATTTCCTCGACATGGTGGCCTCTGCTCTGGGACTGGCGGAGATTCCCCACGAGGTCACCGTCAATGGCGCTGTCCCGGCCGGGAAGCTTTCCACATTGCTCAACAGAGCCGGCCTCCGCCCCCTGCCCGAAATCCGTCCCGCGGTCATTGAGCAATTGATAGATGTGGTGAGCTCGATGCACAGGCCCAGCACCTTAGTGGAAGTGAAATCCATCCTGGCCGAGAGGACGGGCGAGTCGAAGAGCAAGCTGCAGGACATACTCAATGCCGTGGTCAAAGGGGGATGTTTGGTGGACGAGCAGGGGGAGCTGGTCTACTCCTTCACCGTGCCTTTTGCGGGTTTGGTATCTCGGGATTCGGCGGAGATCGAGGGCCGGTGCATGACGGCTTACATCCAGGCGGTGTTGCGAACGGATCCGGCCTTCTTCGATAGCAGTAACAACGTCGCCGAGTTCGAGCAGGTGACCGGGGGGAGGATGCACGATCCGGCCACCATCGAGCGCTTGAGAGAGCAGATTCAGGAAGAGGGGGGCAGGGTGGTATAAGCCTCGCCCGGGACCGTCAACTCACCGAGAGGGGAGCTATGGGGGCAGGTCAGCACCTCGCCCCAAGCCGGTGAGCCGCTTGACGAATGGATGACGACCGCGCCGCCGATTTGAGGCTGGTACACGGCCAGCCAGTGGACCCGGCGGTAGGCCAGCGCCAATCCGGATAGCAGCCAGTGGGGGAGTTTACCACTGAGCACGAGGCCCCGCTCCCACGGGACGGGAGGCACGGAGAGGTCTGCGGCTTCCAGGTAGTCTATGTAGTGGCGGGGCAGTGTGCATTCCAGATAAGTGTATTCCGCTGCTGGTCGGACGGTGACTTGCAGTGGCGCGTCGCTGGCGGGCTGGCCCAGTTTCACCGGGGCGGGCGTTACCCAGCCCAGCCGTACGTCGAATTGGTACAGCTCGCCGGGGTAGGCCAGTAAGGCCAGCGCAGCGTACAGCCAGTTGGGACCGCGTCCGTACAGGCCCAAAGGCACTCCCGCGGGCAGGTAATCTATCACTTGGGGCAGGCTGGCGGGCTCCCAGGTGGTGGGATCGCCGCCTATGTGCAGGGTGCGTTTCAACCGATCAAGCTCGACCACGGTTTCCACCGGAGCGTTCTCCAGGTGTTCCTGGCGCAGTTGAGCAGGGGGATAGTCGAAGAGCTGGGCCAAGCGCTGGACCAGGGCCTCGAAGGCCGGTCCACAGGCCAGGGTGCCCCGGTGCAGGTCGCTGATGGTGCCGCGCAGGATCGGCTGTTCCTCGTCCACGCGGCCCGGTTCCCCCAGAGCCGAGCGCAGATCGGCTAAGATGATCACTCCATGGCGCATTATCATCTCTCGCCACTGCCGATGGCTGGCCTCATCAGGCGTGAGTAAGATGGCGTGGGTGCAGTGATCGAACACCGCTTCCTGCCAGGGTGTGGGGCGGCCGCCCACGTCTACGATGAGGGGCAAATGGCGGTGGCGGATGTCGCGGCAGATGCGGGCGATCCACTCCGGTGTGCCCTGTCCTTTGATGCGGATGGCGCGCACCGTCGCCGGTTCGGCTTCGTTGCTCCAATCGCCCTCGCCGTCGGGGTAGGCGCGCAAAACGTAGTGCTCAACTCCCTGGCGGCGCAGGGCTTGCGTGAGGCTGTAGGCCAGGACCGATTTCCCCGCGTGGGGCGGACCGCCGATGAGTACGGCTGGGAACAAGGTCATAGGGCATATCCTTTACATAATAATATTTTAGACCGGTGCAGTTAAGTACGTGTTTCAGTAGGTCGGGCTCGTGGCCCGACGCGGATGCTCACGCCCAGGAGGAAGCGTCCTGAGCGGAGCGCAGCGGAGTCGAAGGTGCATCCTGAGCGGAGCGCAGCAGAGTCG
>JACIWR010000256.1 GCA_014360845.1 Anaerolineae bacterium | reverse complement strand
ACCTGCCTGTATGTCCCCAACACGATACGCTCACTGGGGCTGGAAGGCCCGCCGGGAGTGGGGCCTTCCAGCCCGAGGCGGCGGGTAGGGCTCTCTGTCTTAGACCGATAGAGCAGAATCGTTACATGAGAGAATCCCTGTAACTCACTGATTGCCCGGCTCAGCCGAGCCCAACCCGCCCTACAGGGATGCGGCCACGGCTGTCGGCCGCTACGGGATAAACCTGCCCCCAAACTGAAGCACACCCCTGGAAGGCCCGCCGGGAGTGGGGCCTTCCAGCGCCGCCGGTTCACGGCGGCGTTGAGGGGGCCACATAACTTGGCCGGTGATGAGGCAAGCATACCACTTTCTTGCCACACCACCGGCCAATCAGGCAGCTACGAGTTTACCCTCGCAGCGCGTTTTGCCTGCCGTGACTACTGGAGCTCGACCGTGGCTCCTTCGGCCTCGAGCTTGGCCTTGGCGTCCTCGGCCACTTCCTTGGCGACAGCATGCATCACGGTGCTGGGTGCACCATCCACCACTTCTTTGGCCTCCTTCAGGCTCAGGTTGGTGAGCTGTCGTACGGCCTTGATAACCTGAATCTTCTTCGGGCCAATCTCCTTGAGGACGACGTCGAACTCGGTTTTCTCCTCTTCGGCCTCGGCCGGGGCAGCCGCCGCGGCGGGCGCAGCAGCCACAGCCATCGGCGCCGCACTGACCCCGAACTTCTCTTCCAAAGCCTTGACTAAATCCGCGAGCTCCAGAACGGTCATCTGCTCAATGGCGGCAATAATCTCTTCTTTCGTCATTCGTCTTTCTCCTTACATGATTGATGAACTAGTAATCTGCCCCTCACCAGAGGTGGGGCGTGCATGTGTACAAGTTTTTCGACCTGTGCAGTTAAGTACGTGCTTTAGTAGGTCGGGCCCGTGGCCCGACGCGGACGCGGTGGGGCATGGCCCCGCCCTACTAAATCCTGTGCTGCAGGGGCTTCGCCCTTTCAGTACGGGGACTTCAGCCCCGCGCGGCTTGGGGCTAACTGCACAGCTTGAAGTTTTTGACGTCACGGGACGTGCTACGCGCCCGATCCCTCTAACTGCTCGACGCGAGCATTGAGCACGTTGAGCAAGCCGCGAATGGTGCCCCCCAGAACGGTGACCAACCCAGAGATAGGCGCTTGCATTCCGGCCAACACCTGGGCCAGCAACACCTCTCTACTGGGCAAGTTCGCCAGGGCTTCAACGTCCGCAGCGCTCATCACACTGCTGCCCAGCAGCCCGCCCTTGATAGTGAGAATCTTGGACTCCTTGGCGAAATCGGCCAAAGCCTTGGCCACGGGCGGCACTTCTCCCAGGCAGAAACTGGCAGCCACCGGCCCGTCCATGAGCTCCTCGGGCACCGGTTGGCCCGCATTCTGCAGAGCCAGACGCAGCAGCCGGTTTTTGATCACGTGATACCTGCTGTCTACCTCGCGCAGCTTATTGCGCAAGCTACTGATCTGCGCCGTGGTCAGCCCGCGATAATCGGTGAAGATCACCGCCTGACTACGGCTCAAAAGATCAGCATATTGAGCAACAAGCTCCTCTTTCCGCTCTTTCGTTATAGCCAAACTGAAATCACCTCCTTCGCTGCGCTAATCTTTATACCTTCGTGACTACTCAGCCTATGCTCCAAGTCCCCGTCCTGGGGACGTTCCATGCGGCAAGACGCTGTCTTTTGCGCGGTTTTCTCAGCCGAGACACCCCCGGGACGGGGGCTACGAGCCTGGGGAGGACAGTGCGCCTGCTAGCCTGAGTAGTAACATACCTTCCAAGTGAGATCCTTGCTCGTTGGGTAAGAATGTCACCACAAAGGACACGAAGGACTCCAAGGACACATAACGAAGTTCCCCTCGTGCTCTTTGTGTCCTTTGTGGTAAGTGGCTCCGGCCAGGCCGGGTTAGGCCATATAAAAACAAACTTCGCACCTGCCAAGGGCGAAGTTTTACCAAACAAAGGGTTACTTTGTGGATTGAAAACCTCACCTCGGCAGGAAATTAAGCGTTGACACGCACCTGCTGTCTTCGGCAAGTGAATATGTATCTGGCCGTCCGAAGCGGCGGGTAGGGCTCTCCTCCTCGACCGATAGAACCAGCTGTATCTTCTCAATAATCTGGGGTAGGGGCAGGTCTTGCACCTGCCCGCCTGGGCGACCGCAAGGGTTCGCCCCTACATTTTAAGAAGATACAACCGGCTCGTTGCTCGAGAGAGCTCTTGCAGTTCACCCGGTTGACCGGCTAAGCCGAGCCCAACCCGCCCTACTGTCCGAGCAAGCTGGAAAGCCTGTCTTACTATCTCACAGGTTAAGCCACTTCCAAAGCCTGCGCCTGAACGGGATCCACCCGCACGCCAGGCCCCATGGTGGAAGTCAAAGTGACTTTTCGAATGTACTGCCCTTTGGCCGCGGCCGGCTTGGCCCGCCGCACGGTATCCATCACCGCGGCCAGGTTCTCCAAAAGTTTCTCGGGGGGAAAGCTTACCTTGCCAATGGGTATGTGCAGGTTAGCCGTCTTGTCCACGCGGAACTCCACCCGTCCCTGCCGCGCCTCGTTTATCAAGCGTGGGAGGTCCTCAGCCGGAGCGATGGTGCCGGCTTTGGGGTTGGGCATCAACCCGCGCGGCCCCAAGACACGACCCAAGCGCCCCACCTTGCCCATCATCTGGGGCACGGCCATGGCCACGTCAAAATCCAGCCAGCCCCCCTGAATCTTGTTGATTAACTCGTCGCCGCCTACGTAATCGGCACCGGCTTCCTCGGCGATCTTGGCGTCCTCACCCTCGGCGAAGACCAGGATACGTACCGCTTTGCCCAAGCCATGTGGCAACAGCACCACCCCACGCACCTGCTGATCCGCGTGCCTGGGGTCTACACCTAACCGCATGTGCACTTCCACCGTCTCGTCGAAGTCGGCAAAAGAAGTCTCCTGCACCAGCCTGATCGCCTCCAAAGGCTCATAAAGCCGGTTGCGGTCTATTTTGTTCAATGCTTCGCGATATTTCTTTCCGTGCTTAGCCATTCTTCCTCCTTGGTGGTCTAGCGAGCTTACGCTCTCCCACTGTTTGACCCGATACCAGTAGCAACTGCCGCTCAGGCTTTCGCCGCCAGCCCAGGCGAGCAGGTCTTGCACCTGCCCCTACCCCAGATTGTGGAGAAGATACCTTTGTGGCGAAAGACAACCGGCCTGAGCAGCCACCATCAATCAACGATTTGGATGCCCATGCTGCGCGCCGTGCCCATGATTTGCCGCTCCGCCCCTTCGATGTCAAGAGCGTTCAGGTCCTTCATCTTGAGCTCTGCGATCTCGCGCAACTGCTGGCGGGTAATGGAGCCCACTTTCACCCGATTGGGTTCGGCTGAGCCCTTCTCCACGCCAGCCGCCTTGCGCAACAGGTCCGGCACAGGTGGGGTTTTGGTGACAAAGGTAAAGCTCTGATCCTGATAGACGGTTATCTCCACAGGTATGATAGACCCTACCTGATTAGCCGTGCGCGCGTTATACTCCTTGCAGAAGGCCATAATGTTGACCCCATGCTGACCCAGGGCCGGGCCAATGGGGGGAGCAGGACTGGCCTTTCCTGCGGGAATTTGTAGTTTGATGATTGCTTTGACTTTTTTCATTGACTTCGATCCTCCACCGCTCTGGCTGCTGGCGATTGGAGCTCAGCATCCACAGCTACGTTTTTTCCACCTGTAAGAAATCCAGCTCTACCGGCGTATCGCGCCCGAAGAAGGAGACCAGGACGCGCACCTTACCCTTCTCCATGTTTATCTCGTCCACCACCCCGATGAAATCGCTGAAGGGACCATCAATAATGCGCACTTTCTGTCCGGGCTTGAAAGTCACTTTGACCTTAGGAGCCTCGGCTTCCATGCGCTTCAGGATGCGCTGCACTTCCTCGGGACGCAAGGGGGTAGGGCGGTTGCCCATGCCCACGAAACCGGTTACCCCGGGCGTGTTCCGCACCACATACCAGGAATCGTCGGTCATGATCATCTCGACGAGGATGTAGCCGGGGAATACCCGCCGCTCGTAGGTGCGTCTCTGCCCGTCGCGAACCTCGATTTCCTCCTCGGTGGGCACCACGACCTGGAAGATTTTATCCTGCATGCCCATGGTCTCGATGCGCTGTTCCAGGTTCTTTTTGACCTTGTTCTCATACCCGGAATAGCTGTGCACCACGTACCACTGTCGGCCTTCGAGGTCCACAGCGGGATGCTCTTCAGACTCAAGCCAGCGGCTGGAAAAAGAAGAATCCCCCGCATGCTCTTCCTCATCCTCGGCAACCGCTGTCTCGGCAGCCTCGGCTTCGCCCTCCTCGGTCTCGGCCTCCACCTCCAACGAAGCCAGAGCCTCCTCGGCTTCGGACTCGCCCTCCGGCTGCTGTATTTCTTCTGTTGTCTCTGTTTCGTACTTCTCAAACTCGTTCATAATCTAGACTCGATCCTGCGTGCCCCATGCACCAAAGCGAGCCAGACCGGTCCTCTGCCTGAACCTCACGAATTGTATCACACAATAAGACCAAAGGCCCAGGTCAGGAACAGGTCAATGACGCCCAGGAAAAGGGCCATGAAAGCCGTGGCAGCCAGGACAAGGAGAGTGAGGTTCAAGGCTTCGCGCCTGGTAGGCCAGCTTACCTTTTTCAACTCGACCCAGGTTTCTTTGAAATAGCGGACGATAGCGTTTTCTTTTGGCGCCTTCTTCTTAGCTTTGGTCACGCCCGTCACTCCTCATCGCTAATGAACAACCTGATTACGGTTCAAGACACCGTCGGATGGACGGTGTCTTGAGAGGCAGGCGAGGCAGGAATCGAACCCGCAGCCTACGGTTTTGGAGACCGTTGCTCTGCCAATTGAGCTACTCGCCTGCGTTGCTGGCAACGGCTTGTTCACGCGTTGCCAATCATGATTTCCGATACCAGAGGCCCCCTGGGCCAAAGGCTACGCTGCTCCAGAGATTACTTTGTCTCCCTGTGCAGCGTGTGCCGACGACATCGAGGGCAATACTTCTTCAACTCCAGTCGTGCCGGATCGTTTTTCCGATTCTTCTGAGTGGTATAATTGCGCTCCCTGCACTCCGTGCAGGCCAGTGTGATTACCGTCCTGATTGCCTTTTTCGCCATGATTACTCCAATATCTCCGTGACCACCCCCGCGCCCACGGTGACCCCGCTCTCGCGAATGGTGAACCGCGATCCGGGCTCCAAGGCCACCGGCGTGGTCAGTTCTATTTGCAGGTTGACGTTGTCTCCGGGCATCACCATCTCTACACCCTGCGGCAATGTGATCTTACCCAGCACATTAGCCTCCTGGATGTAGAACTGAGGGCGATAACCCTGAAAGAAAGGCTTATCTCGTCCGCCTTCGTCCTTGCGCAGGACGTAGACCTCGCTCCTGAAATCGGTGTAGGGCCTGATGCTCCCCGGCGCCGCCAGTACCATCCCCGGCTTGATTTCCTCCGGCCCGACTCCGCTCAGTAAGCACTCCACCGTATTCCCTACCAGCCCTTGTTCCGAGCCCTTGAAGGAAATCTCTACACCGGCGCACACGGCCCGGGCCACGTCCTCTCGCAGACCGACGATCTCCAGCTCATCGCCCGCTTTGAGGGTGCCACGCTCCACGCGGCCAGTCACCACTGTGCCCCCTCCTTCGGCGCTGGCTACCTCTTTAACGCTCAAAAGAAAGGGCCTCTCCTCCGCGCTCATTGGTGTCGGGATATGCTCATCCAATACCTGCATCAACTCCCAGATGCAACGGTACTCTGCCGCCCCGGCATCGCTGCTGGCGCTCTGCAGGGCCTGCCGCGCACTGCCGCGCACGATGGGCGTCTCATCGGCGGGAAAGCCGCACTCGCCCAGCAGTTCGCGCAGTTCCGACTCCACCAGGCTGAGGACTTTTTCGTCGGAGACGAGATCGCACTTGTTAAGGAACACTGCTATGCCCGGCACCCCCACGCGGCGGGCCAGGAGCACATGTTCGCGGGTCTGGGACATCGGTCCGTCCGGAGCAGCGACCACCAGAATGACTCCGTCTACTGATGCCGCCCCGGTGATCATGTTCTTGATGTAATCCCGGTGTCCAGGACAATCCACCAAAGTGTAATGACGGTTTTCCGTCTCACAATCCACGCGGGCAGCAGCGACAGTGATTCCCTGTTCCTGCCCTTCTGGCGCGTTGTCTATGGCAGCGAAGGGCCGAAACTCCGCCAGGCCCTTCGTCGCCAACACTTTAGTAATCGCTGCCGTCAGAGTCGTTTTACCGTGGTCAATATGCCCGATCGTCCCTACGCTTACGTGTGGCTTACTCCGTTCTAATCCCTGCT
>JACIWR010000255.1 GCA_014360845.1 Anaerolineae bacterium | reverse complement strand
CCGCCTGGGGGTTGTAGACCTCGCCCAGCAGATGGGTGAACACCTTGTAGCGCTGGTTCACCGGTTCATCGGCCAGCCAGTACAGGGTGAGATGTACTGTGTCGCCGGGGTGATAGGTGGTCGCTTCCAGGTCATAGCCCAGAAGTCGAAGGCGCCCGCCGAGAACCAGGTTCAAGGGGTGAGCGATGGTCACCTCGGACGGGGAAAGCCCCGGCTTGCGCGTTTGACGCACCTCGGCCCGGCCAAAAGGAGCGGTCCACTTCTCCGTGCTCTCCATGCGAGCGGCAAAAGCGTATTCGCCGCTGGGCACGCGCTGGGTGATCACCAGGTCCACCTGGGTGCGACCGGTGCCCTCCGCGCCCCATTGCGCCGGATTGACCTCCACCTGCGTGGACTCTTGAACCTGTCCCGTGCTGTCCACCAGCCCCACTTCGACGTGGGTCGCCGTCTTGCCCTGCCAGTACAGGAAAAGGTGCACCACGTCCCCGCTCTGAAAGCGGGTGAGGGCTTGCTCGTAGCCCACCAGGGTCAGATCAGGTCCCAGGGGGACGTGCATGGGGTGGGGGATATCCGCCGTGGCCAGCGCCAGGGCCGTGCGCTCCCGTTCCAGCGTGCGAGCGTAGAAGCAGAGGTCCTTATCCTCGAAGCGGAAGCACTTCACGCGTCGGGCTCGACTCTCCAGCCAGGCGGGGATATGTCGCTGCGGATCGCTGTTCCCGGCATAGGGCGTGATCACCAGCCAGAGGCCCTCGGCTTCGTCCCAGATGGGCTGCAAGAATTCCTCCGCCGCCTGGGCGGAGTACCGTATGGGATTGGGTACGCCTTGCCAGGGACCGGCCCAGTGATAGGTGAACAGCGGCCAATCCACATCGGTGTACAGCACCACAGCGTCGCCGGGGCGATAATAGGCGCGCAAGGTGGCGGCCAGCGACTTGTAATCGTCCAGCAAGTAGCGACCGGAGAAGTAATCCTCCAGTCCGAAGTGAAAGACCCAGCCTACCGCCAGAGCGGGGATAAGGGCGATGGCCCAGTGGCGGCGGCCCAGGGAGCGCAATCCCCAGGCAAGGGCCAGATAGAAGGCCGGGGCGAAAATCAGCAGATAGCGGGGAGTGATCTGCGGCGCGTAGAACAGGGAGCGAGGCAGCGAGACCAGGTAGACGACAAGAGGGGGCAGGATCAGACAGAGCAGCAACAGCACCAGCCCCAGGCGCGTGTTCGCCTCGCGCCGCGCAGACCAGGCTATGGCCCCCAGACCCAGGGCGAAGATGAGGGCCACCAGTCCCCCTGGCAGCAGGTACTGTTCCACTTCCACCGGGATGCCTACGCTGAGCACCGTCCAGTACAGGCGCAGGAAGGCATCGAACTGGAAAGGCCGCGTCGAGGACCAGGTGCGCATTCTCCCCAACGCCAAAACCAGCCAGGGCAGGAAAGTGAGCAGGATCGCCGTCTGAGCCAGTGCCCAGCGCACGATGAACCGCCGCCGGTCGCGCTGTCGGCGCAGCAGCAACAGGACAAAGAGGTTCTCGATGATCAGGATAGAAACGGAGAGGTACAAAGTGTACAGGGCGGCGATGGTGCTCACTAGGTACAGCACCCAATCGCGGGCCCGTCCGCGCCGCCAGATGCCGACCAGTCCCCACAGGGAAAGCGTGGCCAGCAGGGCGGCCAGGATGTACATGCGCATCTCCTGGGACCACCACAGGGCGAAGCGCGATGTGGCCAGGAGCAGCGCGGCCAGAATGCCGGTGGGGCGGTCGGCCAGGGCGCGGCCCAAACGATAGAGCGCGGCCACGGCCAGCACGCCACAGCCAACGGAAAGAAAGCGCAGGCCAAACTCGCTATCTCCGCTGCCCAGCCGCCAGAAGTGCAACATCCAGAAATACAACGGCGGGTGCACGTCACTGGCACACCACAACGCGCTGGAGACCAAATCCTGACGCGCGGCCCAGGCGGCCAACCCCTCGTCCCACCATACGCTTTTGGCCTCCAGGCGATAGGCCCGTAAACCGAAAGCCAGGAGCAAGATCATTACCAACAGCGCCAGGGTCACGGTCCGTTCTAACCCTCCGGATTTCGAACCCGTGATGGGATTGGCGGAAGGTAGGAGTATCTTCATGTAGCCACTCCCGCCGGGCGCACGGTGTAGGGGTCCACTTCGTCGTTGATAATCATCTGCCCCAGCTTGTCGCCATATCGGGTCAGTTCATCAATTTTGGACGGGTCGTCCACGGCGATAGGTTCCTCCAGGTCAACTTGAAAACGGCGGAAATCCAGGTCGGGGAAGAACTGGCGCACCAGGCGCACCTGCAGATCGGCGGTATCGGAGAGAAAGGTATCCAGCACGGGGCCGATCCAGTTCCAGGGGAACCAGCGGTTAGCTTCGCCCTGTTGGATGGAATGCCGTACCCGCCCCGTGCCCAGGCTGATCAGGGTGGTCTCCCGTGGGTCCCAGTTCAGGCAGAACTGGGCCTCGTAAGCGGCCAGGTAACAGGGATTCATGTAAGAACTGACGCCGCCGTCCACGTAGCGGCCATCCACCACGGGGAAGTAGGTGGGTACTGCGCAACTGCTCAGCACGGTTTTCCACACCTTCCAGTCGCGGTATTCCTCTTTCCAGGGCTTGACGAAGCGAGTGCGGTTCTCCACCAGGTCGCGCACGGTGATCACCACGTCTTTCTTGGGTTCAGAGTTCCAGAAATCGCCCATAGTCATCTCGCCCAGTTGCTCTTTGAGGGCGGCAATCAGCGGGCCGTTGGGGTATTTGTAGCGGCACAGTGGCCAGAGATAGCATCGCCAGGTTTTGGGGAACACCTTGGCCCCTAACTGGCAGTAGAGATCGTACATCTCGGCCCCGCTTTTGCCTATACCTATGCCCGCCGAGATGATGCTTCCGGTGGACGTACCGGCTGCCAGGGAGAAAATCTCGCCGCAGCTCTGGCCCAGGTGTTCCTCGAGCACGGCCAGGGCGCGGGTGACAATGACGCCGCGGATACCGCCGCCGTCCACGGCGATGGCCACGTGTTTGCGGAATGGTTTCATGGTGCTCCTCCTATGACCCTCCCGCAGGTTCCGAACCTGCGGGAGGGTTGGCCTCGGATATGCGACGTACCTCCGGAGGTGCGTCGCATATCCATTCAGCGCCCCAGGCTGAGCGCCTCGGCCTGCCTGCCCCTGAAGATCAAGTAGCTATCGTATCCGGCAGCTCGCAGGGCTTTCTCCGCCGCGGTCAGGCCGGCGCTGACCCGGTCGTAATCCCGATGGAAATCCACGCCTACTGTCACCGGGATGCCCAACTCTCTTGCCCGGCGCAGAATCCATGCACTGGGGTACAGGGCCCCGACTGCCACGCGCAATCCGGCGGTGTTCACCTCGATGGCCACATCGGTGGCCGCGATGCGTTGCAGACAATGCTCGACCGCCTGGTGGTACCACGGCTCGTCCTCGTTGAAGTAGCGCGCATCGGGGTTGTACTTCTTCACTATGTCCAGGTGGGCAATGCTGTCTACCAGCCCGCTCTCGGCCAGCTCGCCCACAGCTTCGTAATAACACTCGATGGCCGCTCGAAATCCGCCGAAGATCTTCTGCCCCCGGCAGAACACCTCCTCCGACCAGTCCACCAGCCACCCGTCCAGCATGTGCGCCCCGCCCAGTACGAAGTCCAGGTCCAGACCCTCCAGCCAGTGGGCCAGGGTGTCCAGCGAGGGCACATACTCGACTTCAGCGCCTTTCAGAATCTCCAGGCCGTCTACCTTTTGGCGTAAAGCGTCCAGCGCGCTCAGATGCCGCTCGAACACCCGTCGCGAGGTGGTCCAGTCCACGGGTTCTTCGGGTTTGTAGGGGAAGGGGAAGTGATCGGTGATGGCGATTCCACTGAGGCCCTCATCCACAGCCCGCTGAATCACCTCTTCCGCGCTCAGTTCTCCGTCTGATACCGTAGTGTGGGCATGCATGTTCCAGGTAATCATGTAGTCACTCCCTCAAAAGTTGGTTTCGGGTTGCAGGGTTTAAGGTTTCGGGTTTGGGGTTTTGGGTTGCAGGTTCAAGGTTGTCAGCAAGCGCAGTAGACCCCGCTGGCGCAGTCCTGGCCGACGGACGCCGCTGGTCCGCAGGCGTCGCTCGTCCAGGGCAAAGGATTGGCAGCCGTTGAGCGGGATGTAAGAATCCGCTATGGGCGCTGGCCCCGACAGGTAGTCGTAGCCGCGCTCCTTGAGTCGTTTCGCCATCTCCGGCGTGCAGAGGTTCTCTACCGGCTGCGAGCGCTTGTGCACCGCACAACGTCCATGGGTGTAATCGCCCCTACCGCCCCAGGAACTGCCGGGCTCACCGGGTTGAAAGTGGTGGCAGTGACGGCAGGCATCCAGGCGGAAATCGCACTGGGGACAGACCACCGCTCGCCGGGCCACATCCAGATGCCCGGCCTCGTCCACCCTCCAGGCGCGCTCAATCTCGGTTCCGCAGAGGGGACAGGGCAGGCTATCCACCCGGCGCAGACCCAGCCGGGCCGCCTCCGTGGCGAGGAGGCGCTCCTGGGCAGCAGGGGACAGGAGGTACAGACGGTCGCCCCACCAGTAGCGCAGCGGCGAGCGGATGGCTGTCAACGCCAGGCGCAGACTTTGTGCCCGGGATGCGCCCAGGCGTCGTGCGTCGGCGTAGGCCCAGCCGCCGACGATGGCAAGCCAGCAACCACCCAGCGCGATTAACACCCACCACCCACTCATAGCTCATTCCCAGCGGTTGGGTCAGCCGCTCCGTTTACATCACCCTCAGCGGAGGCCCAGTAGCCGTTTCAGCCAGGCGATGAACCGCGCCCACCAGGGTTTCTCCTCTGGGGCCGGCGGGCACTCGATGATCAGTTGGCCGGTGTAATCCAGCACGCGGCCTGTAGGCTGCCCGTCGGCGTCGTAATCCACGCGGACGTAGGTCAGATAATGCGGTTCGGTGTACTTCTCCGGATGAGCGTAGAAATCGCGCCAGGTCTCCAGGTCCGCGCCCTCGAAATTGCGTTGCCAGGTCCACGTGCCGGAGTTGAGATAAACCCCGCCGTCCAGGGGCGCGCACAGGGCGCGGTGGGTGTGTCCGAAGACGACCAGGCGCACACCCTCTTGTCGGATTTTTTCCTGGGCCACGTCGCGCAGGTCGGTGCGCAGTTGTTCCTCAATACCCTGGGCCTGGGCCAGGGCGGTGACCGGTTCCGGCATGGCAGCGGCCTTGGCCGAAGGCGGCTCAATGGCCCGCAGCACACGGCTCACACGGGCATGAAACTGGCGGCGGAAAGTCTTATCGCGGTTGTAGCGCTGGCCCAACTCATAGACGCGGAATCCATCGGACAGTTCCCGGCATAGGGAGTCCACCTCGGCAGCGATACCCCCGCTAGGCTCCGCTTCCAGGCTGCCGGCGATCAAGATAGGGGCGACGCGCAAGAAGTTGACCAACACGCGGGCGGCGAAGTCGAAATCCAGGGCAAAGCCGTACCAGATCAGGGCCGTGATGGGCTTGATGCTATCCACCCACCATTTTTCATGCTCCACGTCGTTGAAGAACTCGATGACGAACTGCGAACCTGGCGGAGTGACCAGTTCGTCCGGATCGTTGGGGTCGTAGGGCGCGGTGAAGTCGTCGAAGCGATTGATCTTTTCCGCGTATTGATTGCCGTGCTCCACGTATATCCCCTCGCGGCTGATTTCCTGCTCCACGAAGGTGAGCAGGGGTGCGCGCTCGCCCGTGGCTCCTATGGCCTGGCGAATGCGCTCCTGTACGCCCGGCCAGTGCAGGTTTACATCATGATTGCCCTTGAGAATGGTCAGCGTGCGCCGGGGCTCGGCGGGACGCAGCCAGTCGCGCAATGCGGCGAAAAATGTCGGATGTCCCTGGATGACCAGGTTGATTTTTAGTACCGAGGCCTCCTCGGTAGCAGGATAGAAATCCTCCGGCGGGTACATGGCCCGCGGTGAGAAGGAAGCTATGGCAGGTACCTGCAAGAACTCCACCATGTCGCCGGCGATAATCAGCTCGAAATCGGTGTTCTGCGCTTCACTCTCGGCGCGGAATCCCCCCAGGAAGGCAGCGAACTCGTTGTCCTTGACGAAGTCCTCCATGAAGTTGCCCGCGGCGAAATATCCCGCGCCCAGGTGCAGATCGCTGACAATAACCTTCGCTTTCTTGGTCATCATCATCCCCCCTAACCCGGCCTGGCCGGAACCAAAAAGCCTTACCACGTAACTGCTCAGGTTGTCCCTGTCGGCGATTGAAATCGCCTCTGAAGGCCTTCGGCCAGGCGTCCACCGGCGTGGGCGCCTCTGTCCGCGTAGGCGGACGGCCAGCCGCAGGCTCTATGGCACGGTTTCAACCGCCAGCCTGAGCAGTTACCTTAC
>JACIWR010000254.1 GCA_014360845.1 Anaerolineae bacterium | reverse complement strand
ACGCACTTCGAAAGTGCGTCGCACCTTTTGCGCTTTGCCCTAAAAGTGCGTATAATAACAGCGTTCGGACCGACTGAGAGTTTTATCGGAGAGGGGTTTATGGAAGCGCATTCCGCTGAAAAATGGCATAGCAAGTCCATCGAGGAGACGGCCGCGGCCCTGGGCACGGACCTGGCACGCGGCTTGAGTTCCGCCGAGGCCCAGGCCCGACTGGAGCAATACGGCTACAACGAACTGCGCGAGCAGCCCCGTCCCGGCTTCTGGCGGCGGTTGCTTAATCAGCTCAACGAGTTCTTGGTGCTCATCCTCATTGCCTCGGCCATCATCTCTTTCTTCATCGGCCTGAGCGAGTACCGGCGCTCCGGTGAGATGACCGAATTCGTGGACGCCGGGGCGATCATGGCCATCGTCATCCTCAACGCCATTTTGGGCGTGGTGCAGGAGGGCAAAGCCGAGGAGGCTCTGGCCGCCCTCAAGAAGATGGCCGCGCCCAACGCCCTGGTCCTGCGCGATGGACACCAGCTCACCATCCCTGCCCGCGAGCTGGTCCCCGGCGACGTGGTCATCCTGGAGACGGGCAACTACGTCCCCGCCGACGTGCGTCTCATCGAGAGCGTCAACCTGCGCATCGAAGAAGCCTCGCTGACCGGGGAATCGGTGCCCGTGGGAAAGGACGCCGACCGCATCGTCGAAGAGGACGCCGTCCTGGGGGATCGCTACAACTGCGGTTACATGAGCACGATTGTCACTTACGGTCGCGGCAAGGGCATTGTCGTCGCCACGGGGATGCAGACCGAGATCGGAAAAATCGCGGAGATGATTCAATCCACCGAGGAAGAGCTCACCCCGCTGCAGATCAAGCTGGACCAATTGGGCAAGTGGTTGGGCGTGGGCTGTCTGGTGGTCTGCGGTATCGTGGGTGTGGTGGGCATCACCCGCGATCCCTCCTTTGCGGTGCTTTTCCAACAGGGGTTGCTGCCTTATTTGAGTGCCGCTCGGGACACCATCCTGGAGATGTTTATGATCGCCGTGAGCCTGGCCATCGCTGCCGTGCCCGAGGGCCTGCCCGCCGTGGTCACCATCTGTTTGGCTCTGGGCATGCAGGAGATGGTCAAGCGCCACGCCCTGATCCGCCGCCTGCCCGCCGTGGAGACCCTGGGTTCGGCTACGGCTATCTGCTCCGATAAGACCGGGACCCTGACCCAGAACGAGATGACCGCCGTGCAGCTTTATGTGGATCGCACCCTGCTGAGCATCACCGGCGGGGGATACAATCCCGAAGGCGAGTTCCACGACAACGGCCGGCCCGTGGACCTGGCTGGCTATCCCGGTTCGCGCTTGTTGCTGCGCGCCGGTCTGTTGTGTAACGATGCCCGCCTGGAAAAGATGGACCACGACGGGTCGGGGGACAAAGAATGGCGCATGGTCGGCGATCCCACCGAGGGGGCTTTCGTCGTCGCGGCGGCCAAGGCGGGATTGTGGCGGGAGGAATTGGAAAAGGACTATCCCCGTCTGGCGGAGATTCCCTTCGACTCCGGGCGCAAACGCATGACCACCATCCATCCCGATCCGCGTTACGGCGGCTACGTGGCCTACGTCAAAGGTGCGCCGGATGTGGTGCTGGACCTGTGCACAAAAGTTGTCGAGGACGGCGTCGAGCGCCCCCTCACCGCCGAGCGGCGGGAGCACATCCTGGAGGTGAACGAGGCTCTGGCTTCCAATGCGCTGCGCGTGCTGGGTGTGGCTTACCGCCCGCTGGACGCCGTGCCCAAGAACCCCTCCCCGGACGAGGTGGAGAGGGACCTGACCTTTGTCGGGCTGTTGGGCATGATTGACCCGGCGCGACCGGAGGTCAAAGAGGCCATCGCCCGGGCCCGGCACGCCGGCATCAGGACGATGATGATCACCGGCGATTATCCCGATACGGCGCGGGCCATCGCCAAGGAGATAGACCTGCTGCGCGAGGATGGTCTGGTGCTCACCGGGGCCGATATTGACCGCATGGGCGCGGAGAAGTTCACCGAGATCGTGGAGCAGGTGGATGTGTGCGCTCGCGTCTCGCCGGAGCACAAGGTGCAGATTGTGGAGGCGCTGAAAGCTCACAATCATGTGGTGGCCATGACTGGCGACGGAGTGAACGATGCCCCGGCCCTTAAGCGGGCCAGCATCGGCGTGGCCATGGGCATCACCGGCACCGATGTCACCAAAGAAACCGCCGACATGGTGCTCACCGATGATAACTACGCCAGCATCGTCTCCGCTGTGGAGGAGGGGCGGATCATCTACTCCAACATCCGCAAGTTCGTGTATTACCTGCTCTCCTGTAACGTCGGCGAGATAATGATTCTTTTCCTGTCCATGCTCGCCGGATTGCCCGTGCCCTTGACCGCCATCCAGTTGCTGGTGCTGAACCTGGTGACCGACGGCGCGCCGGCCCTGGCCCTGGGCGTGGAGAAGGGCGATCCGGACATCATGGACCAGCCGCCGCGCCCGGTGAACGAGCCCATTATCAATCGGGTTATGCTATGGGGCATTGCCGTGCAGACGGTAGCCATCACCACAGCCACGCTGGGGGCCTTCCTCATCGGCCTGCGCTGGCATCCGGACCAACTGCACGTGGCTCAGACGATGGCCTTCGCCACTTTGTCTATCTCGGAGTTGCTGCGGGCCTATACCTCGCGTTCCGAGCGCTATCCGCTGCTCAAGATAGGGGTATTCTCCAACAAGTGGATGCAGTGGGCCGTGCTGGCTTCGCTCATTATCATATTGGCCATCATCTACGTGCCTGTCCTCGATCCCATTTTCGATACCGCGTTCCTGGGCCTGCGCGAGTGGGCGGTGATGTTGCCTTTCATCCTTCTGCCTGCCGTCACTGCCGAGGTGTACAAGGCAGTATTGACCAGCCGCGCCCGCCAGAGGATGACACCGGCGACGGCCTGAAGGCGAGAACGTAGCACAGGCTTAAGCCTGTGCCACGAAAGGGGGGACTATGTCTTTTGTCAGCGAGAGATTATCTGAAAAGATGTTCTTGGTACTGTCTGGCGAGACGACGGTGAGGGAAGCGATTGCCACTCTCCAGAGCAATTCCGGTCGCCCTCCTCGTCGCCCCGGCGGCACATGGAGCTTCGAGTACATGCATCTGATCGTGACCCTGCCGCAGGGGCGATACGCGCTCCTGGGGTCGTCTACCGGCGGCGAGTTCCAGCGGAGGCTGGAGGCCGCCGCCGATAAGATAGGCGAGGCGATTTTGGATGTGCCGCTGGCGCGTGTGCCTGATCTGTGTCAGCCCGCTCCGGTGGTGGAGCTGGCGGACGATGAGGCGACCGTGCGGGCCAAGCATGGGAAGCTGCCCTCCTTGGCTGTTGTGCTGGAGGATGGGCAGCCGGTGGGCGTCTTCTGGAGCGGACAACAGGGGTCGCCGCGCGACTCTTTTGAATCGCGTTTTCCCACCCAGCTTTTCGGCTCGACTATGGTCTTTGCCCGCGAAGAGTCCGGCGGCGAGAAGCGGCGATGCCCGGTCTGCCACGCGGACTTTGGTTATTTCAAGCCCGTTCAGGTGGGCGAGGCCTGGCAGTATCATTGTCCCCACTGCGACGCCGACCTCACGGCAAACCCGGAACTTTGAACCCTGAAGGAGCGTGCAATGGACCTCTTAGAAAGTCTGCCCGGTGTCGGCTCGATGTTCTCCCTGCTGGGCAAATTCTTCTCCGGCAAGGCCTTCCTCATCGCCGCCTTCTTGCCCGCCCTGGTGTTTGTGGCCCTCAATCTGCTGTTCGTCGTCCCCTATCTGCCCTCTCCAGTGGGTGCTCAGGTGATCAGCTTCAGCCTGACTTTGCCCCTGCTGGAGGAGGTTAAAATCGAGGGGCAGGGCCTTTTCTACACCCTGGCCCCGGTGGTGATCGGGGCCGCCCTGATCCTGCTCAACACGCCGCTGATCAAGCTCTACGAGGGCGCTTTTTCCTGGCAGCGCAATTTCCTGTTCAAACCGCTGTTGGAGCGAGTGCGCCGAAGACATCGCGCCAAGCACGAGAAGCTGCGGGCTTTGCAGGCTGAGTACCAGCGGGTCGCCGCGCAGTTGGAGCGAGGGGAGGGCAATCCCCAGGCGCTACAGCTCCAGTTGGCCTCGCTGCGCTCTTTCGTTGGCGAGAAGCCCTCGGCCTCCTCCATCGAGGAGCTCTACATGGATTTGTTCTCGCCGCGAGGACTGGGTTGGGAGTTGCCCTTCGACGAGGCGCGGCTGATGCCCACCCGTCTGGGGAACGCTTTCGCCGTCATCGAGGAGTATCCCTACCGCCGCTACGGGATGGATGGCGTCACCTTCTGGCCGCGGCTGATCCACGTCATCTCCGAGGATTACAAGACGGCGATTGACAACGCCAAGACCAGCCTGGACTCGCTGTTGAACTCTTCACTGCTCAGCGGGGTGTTAGGATTGGAGTTTCTGGTCATGGCTGGATACTATGTGCTGACCAGCGGTGATTGCACCTTGGCGGATTGGTTCATCCTCGGCTGGGCGGGATCTTGGATCGTGGCCTACCTGTTCTATCGGGCCACAGTGACCGCTACCCAGAGCATGGGGGCGCAGATCGCCGCCTGCTTCGATCTCTTTCGTGGTGCGCTGCTGGAAAAGCTGGACATCGCCCAGCCCCGGGACCTGCTGGCCGAGCAGGCAGTGTGGCGCAATCTGGCTAAATTCCTCGTTTCCGGCGATGCTTACTACTATCCCCGCTTGTCTGAGGGGACAGGATCGGAGAGCAGATGAAAACCGTTCTTTTCGTGTGTTCTGGGAACATCTGCCGCTCGCCCATGGCCGAAGGACTTCTAAGGCGACGGCTGGCCGCGGACGGGCGCGACGGGGAGTTTCGGGTACGCTCGGCGGGAACCTGGGCTATGGAAGGCGCACCGGCCAACGCTTCTGCGGTGCGGGTCATGGCCGAGCGAGGAGTGAACATCGGCGGCCATCGCACCCACGAGTTGACCGCTGAGGATGTGGAGTCCGCTACTCTCATCCTGACCATGACCGAGGTCCACGCTCAGGCCCTTCGTCGCAAGTGGCCGCAGCATTCGCGGAAGGTGTATCGGCTGAGCGAGATGGCGGGGCAGCAACTCGATGTCGAAGACCCCTACGGGGCCCCTCTCGACGTCTACCGCGCCTGCGCTGACGAGATTGAGGCTTTGATCGAAGAAGGATATGAGCGCATCCTGGAGCTGGCCGGCGTGTAGTCTCCAGGCCATCACCCGGATGCGGAAAGAAGTAGCGGGAAAGCAGAACAAGAGGAGGATGTGACGATTGATGTGGCGTAGAATAGCGATGTTGACGGCGCTGGTGGTTGTGGCCTTGTGGCTCGTGACGGGCTGCCGCAGCCCGGAGCCGGCCCGTATCCTGGTCGAGTGCGAGCGCGAGGGGAACAGCGACATCTTCTTGATGGACGCCGATGGCAGCAACATGGTGAATCTGACCAATCATCCGGCGTGGGATGGGACGCCCGCCTGGTCGCCCGATGGCAAGCGTATCGCCTTCACCTCGGACCGGGAGGACGACAGGCCCCAGATTTACGTGATGAACGCTGACGGCAGCGACGTGGTACGCTTGACGGTCAGCGAGGGGATTGACATGATGCCCGCCTGGTCGCCCGATGGTCAGAAAATTGCTTTCGTCTCCACGCGGCCCTATACCCTCACCCTGGAGGGCGGCAAGCTTATGATAGATGCCGGGCCGGAGATATGGGTCATGGATGCCGACGGCGGTAATCCCACCCGGGTCACCGGGGGGCAACAGGATCAGTCCCTGTATCCCACCTGGGCCCCGGATGGTCGTCATCTGGCGTACATGAACGTTGGCGAGCGCATTGAGCTTTTCGTCCACAAGCTGGGGGAGGAGGTGGGTCAGAGCCTGACGGCTGAGGCGGCCTTCTCCAGTTGGAGCCCAGACTGGTCGCTGGATGGTGAGAGATTGGTGTTCATGGCCGATTACGGGGATGGGAACAAAGAAATCTATACTGTGCACAGCGATGGCAGCGATTTGACGAATCTCACAAACAGTCCCTCCGCCGAGGTGGACCCCTCGTGGTCACCGGATGGGCAGAAAATCGTTTTTATCTCGGATCGGGATGGCCCTGCCCAGGTGTACGTGATGGATGCTGACGGGAGCAACGTCACCCGCATCACCCACGATGAGTACAAATACGCCCGTCCCGTGTGGTCACCGGCGGCTCGTTAACGCTCCCTTCTTGGCTTTGTCGTCGAAACTAGCTACCCGACAGTTTTGCCCAGGTGTCGCTGCGCAGGGTGCAAGAGGCCCCGAAGCAGCCTCGCGGCCACGAGGGAGCATCCTGAGCGGAGCGCAGCGGAGTCGAAGGATGCGGGACTCGC
>JACIWR010000253.1:5687-6401 GCA_014360845.1 Anaerolineae bacterium | reverse complement strand
ATTAAGACCTTCTTCCGTGAACGTCATTGCCGCTTCCACCGTCTTGTCAGAAGACAACGAATGCCCGCAAGGGCATTAAGACATCTATACCAGGTCTGTATGGCCTGGGGCGCTACTAGCGTCAGAAGACAACGAATGCCCGCAAGGGCATTAAGACGGAAGCCTCTCCGCCCGCAGGGTGTAACACCCTGTGAGTCAGAAGACAACGAATGCCCGCAAGGGCATTAAGACGGGGCAGGGCCGCGCTTGGCCTGGACGCGAAGAACAGGTCAGAAGACAACGAATGCCCGCAAGGGCATTAAGACAGATCATCCCGCATGCACTTGAAATATCTTTCCATCTTGTCAGAAGACAACGAATGCCCGCAAGGGCATTAAGACCCTGGTGTTCAACTCAACGAATACCTGGCCGCTGTCGTGTCAGAAGACAACGAATGCCCGCAAGGGCATTAAGACGGCTGAAAGTGCTGCTCGTCGTGTGGTGCTGGTTGGGTCAGAAGACAACGAATGCCCGCAAGGGCATTAAGACAGAGCGCATCCCCGCGCCCCAGCCATTCCCCGCACCAAGTCAGAAGACAACGAATGCCCGCAAGGGCATTAAGACACGACAACTATTGGGCACCCACACTCGCACCATTGTTTTTGATAAACTAAAAGAGGGCCACCTGGCCGAAATTTGATCATCGAAAACAGGGCCACCTGAGCAAATCTCTGC
>JACIWR010000253.1:0-5677 GCA_014360845.1 Anaerolineae bacterium | reverse complement strand
CAGAAGCAGCTACAGGCCCTGGAGGTATTGGATCGTCTGGTGACTACTGGAGTGGGTGCAATCAGTAGCCAGGTTCTCTCGGAGTTCTTTGTGGCCGTTTGTTTTTGATAAACTAAAAGAGGGCCACCTGGCCGAAATTTGATCATCGAAAACAGGGCCACCTGAGCAAATCTCTGCTATCATTAGGATAAGTATCAACAATCCCAGTGATAGCGGAGGAGGAGATGATCAGCGTGGAAGATCGTGAAGAGATTCGGCGAGCCTACTTTATCGAGAACAAAAGCCTGCGGCAAATTGCTCGAGAATTGGGGCATTCCCGCGAGACCGTGCGCAAGGCTATTGAATCGGCCGAGCCGACGGCCTACACCCTGAAGCGACCCCGGTCGTCGCCGGTGCTGGGACCATACAAAGCCCGCATCGACGAGCTTCTGGCCCAGAGCGAGCACCTGCCGCGCAAGCAGCGGTTCACCGGGCGCAAAATCTACGAACTCATCAAGGCTGAGGGTTACACCGGTAGCGAACCCACGGTGCGGCGCTACATTGCCCAACGGCGGCGGGAGAAGAAAAAGCGCCAGGTGTACATCCCCCTGGAGTTTGACCCCGGCACCGATGCACAAGTGGACTGGGGCGAAGCGGTGGCCATTATCGGCGGTGAGCGGGTGAAGGTGCAACTGTTCGTCATGCGCCTGTGCTACTCCCGCAAGCTGTTTGTCAAAGCCTTTCCCGCCCAGAAACAAGAGGCCTTCTTCGATGGTCATGTGGCGGCCTTCCATCACTTCCAGGGCGTACCGCACCGCATCAGCTATGATAACCTGAAGATCGCCGTCCAACGCATCCTGCAAGGGCACAAGCGCCAGGAACAACAGGCTTTCATCGTCTTTCGCAGCCACTATCTGTTCGAGAGCCATTTCTGCACCCCGGGGCAGGGTCACGAGAAGGGCCGGGTGGAGGACGGGGTGGGCTTCGTCCGGCGCAACTTTCTGGTGCCCATACCTCAGGTAGATTCCTTCGAGGAACTCAACACCCATCTGCTGAACGCCTGCCTGGCCGACGATCGGCGACGGATAGCGCGCCAGCCGCTGACCATTGCTCAGGCCTGGGAGCAGGAAAAGCCCTATCTGCTGCCGCTGCCCGCCCGGGACTTCGATTGCTGTGTCCGGCGCACGGTGACCCTCAACCCTTACAGCCAGGTGGAGTTCGAGAGCAATCGCTACTCGGTGCCCACCGACGGCGCCTATCAGAACCTGGTGCTCAAAGCTTATCCCTTCCGGGTGGACATTCTCTATCTGGACGAGGTGATCGCCAGCCATCCTCGCTGCTACGGACGACAGCAGGATATCCTGGACCCGCTGCACTATCTGCCGTTACTGGAGCAACGACCGGGAGCCTTCGCCCATGCCCGGCCCATCCGTCGCTGGCGTCAGGAATGGCCTGAGGTCTACGAGCGCTTGTTGGCCCAGTTGCAGGCTAAATGGCCGGAGGGACGCGGAGTGCGCGAGTTTATCCGCATCCTGAAACTGCATGGCCGTTATCCCGCCGCCTTGGTGACTCAGGCCGTGGAACAGGCATTGCAATACGGCTGTGCCCACGC
This sequence comes from Anaerolineae bacterium, assembly GCA_014360845.1. Lineage (GTDB taxonomy): Bacteria > Chloroflexota > Anaerolineae > JACIWR01 > JACIWR01 > JACIWR01. The sequence continues at coordinate 4,086 of JACIWR010000253.1, read as the reverse complement.
CGATGGCGTGGAACTCTGCCTGCGGCAATTGCTGAACCCCGGCTCGCCGGCCTCGCCCCTTGACCTGAGCCCCTGGCCGCAGCTAATGGGTGTGGGTGAACAAGCACCGGACTTGCACTGCTACGATCAATTGCTGGGGAGGACATGAAGCATGGAAACAAACCTGCTGCTGGACACTTATCTCAAGACCCTGCAGCTCCCGACCTTCTTACGCAACTACCGCAAGTTCGCCGAGGAAGCTGCTCAGGCCAACCACAGCTACGACCGCTTTCTGCTGGCCCTGGCCGAACAGGAGGTGGCCCAGCGGGAGCGGAATCGCATCGCCCGTCTGATCAAGGCCGCCCGCTTTCCCCTGCTGAAGGAATTGGCCGACTTTGATTTCTCCTGCCTGACCAGTCCTCACAAACAGCGCGTGCTGGACCTGGCCCGCGGCGAGTACATCCCCAAAGCCGAACCGATCATCATGGTTGGTAATCCCGGATTGGGTAAGACCCACCTCGCTATCGCCCTGGCTTTGACCGCCTGCCGGCAAGGACGCAAAGTCCGTTTCTACAATGCTGCGGCCCTGGTCAACGAACTGACCCAGGCGCAAGAGGAACAGCGCTTATCCCGATTCCTGGCCACAGCGCTCAAACAGCACCTGATCGTTCTGGATGAACTGGGGTTCATCCCTTTCTCACCCAACGGCGCGCAGTTGATCTTTCAGCTTTGCTCGGCCCTTTACGAGCGGGTGGCCATGATCGTGACCACCAACCTCCGTTTCGCCGATTGGACGCAGGTCTTTGGTGACGAACGTTTAACCGCGGCATTACTGGATCGCCTCACTCATCGCGCGCACATCCTGGAATTTGTCGGTGAGTCCTATCGCTTTCGCCAGCGCCTGCAACGAGAGGCTCAGACCAACGGTGAGTGATGGGCTGTGGACAGTGCCGCCCTGGGGACGGCCTGCGGCCGCCCCCAGGGCTTGGACAACGCTGCGCGTTGTCCACACTGCCCACAGCCCCTACGACGGAGTGGTCCTGTTTTCGATGATCACATGGCCCTGTTTTCGATTATCAAGGTTCAGACCAGGTATCCAAAATGGCCCTCTTTTCGATGATCAAATGGCCCTGTTTTCGATTGACAAAAACAGGTTGGCCGCCGCCAGCTCCCGCCGAATCTCCACCGCCTCCGCCGTCGCCGCCAGCGCCTCCTCCCGCCGCCCCAGGGCCGAAAGATCATGCCCAGGTTGTTGAGGCTTGTTGCCAGGTCGGGGCGGAAGGCCTGGGGGTTGGCCGCCGCCAGCTCCCGCCGAATCTCCACCGCCTCCGCCGTCGCCGCCAGCGCCTCCTCCCGCCGCCCCAGGGCGGAGAGGGCGTAGCCCAGCATGCCCAGCGCCTGTGCCCGCTCGGCCTCGCCTTCTGCCAGTTCTGCCATGCGGCGGTAGAGGGGCTCCTGCACCGCCCGCAGGGCCAGGGTGCGGTCGGGGTAGGGCAGGACCCCGTCCAGGGCGCGCAGGAATTGTTGTAGGGGCGCACCGCGGTGCTGGGGCGTACGGCCGTACGCCCCTACCACGGTGATGATGGTTTCCAGGTTGGGCAGGGCGGCCTCCAGCCAGGCGTGGGCCGCCGGACCCTCGCTCCGCAACCGTTCCAGCCAGCCGGCCCAGGCGGGCAGGGTGGCACTCAGGCGCTCCTGACGTCCCTCTTCATCCAGGGGCCAGCGGCGGGCGGCATACTCGGCGGCGGTGGGGTGCCAGCGCCAGGCCTGGAGGCGGGGTTCGAAGTCGGCCACGGCGGCCTGGCGCAGGGCCTCGCTCCCCTCGGCCCCGGCCAGGGCGCGCAGGGGGGCTTCGGGCACCCAGCCGGCGGGGAAGAGGGGCAAGGCTTCCCAGGCCCGGCGGCCGGCCTCACTGATGCGGTCTGCGCTCCAGGCGTACACCGCCTCCACCTGGGCGGCGAAGTCCCCTTCGTGGCGGCGCACCTCCTCCAGCAGGGCTTGCCGGTCGCGGCGGCGGGCGCGGGCCACAATGTTGGTGATGAGCAGGGGGTGGCCGGCGGTGGCCTGGGCGATCTCCTGCGCATCCCGAGGAGGCAGGGGCAACCCCTTGCTGCGGGCCAGGTCCAGGGCGTAGCGGATGGCGGCGGCGGGGCTCAACCCCTCCTGCAAGGACAGGGAGGCGGCATGAGGAATGTCCTCCAGCACGGGCAGTGGTGGCCGCAGGGTGGCGATGGCCGCGCTGCGCCCGCCCAGGCGGCCCAGGAAGTCGGCCAGGGTGCGCAGTTCCGCCGGGGGCAGGGTCTCCAGGTTGTCCAGCACGAACAGGGTGGCGGTGGTGTGGGCGTGGGCCAGCAGGGTCCGGGCACTGCCGGAAACAGGTGGTGCTGGAATGCCCAGGGTCGGCTCTTCAGGCCGGCGCTCCTCCGCCTCAGCCAGGCCCAGGGCCTCGGCCAAGCGGTTCAGCAGGGCGGCGGCGGTGGCGTAGCCGGCTTCGCGAGGGGCCTCGGCGTAGGCCACACCATCGGGGAAGCGCCAGGCGTTGCGGTGGGCGGCCTCCAGGGCCAGGCGGCTCTTGCCGATGCCCTGAGGGCCGGAGATGAGAACCAGACCAGGGGGCCGGTCCAGGCGGCGGGCCAGGCCCACCAGCTCCTCGCCGCGACCGAAGAAGCCCACGCCTTCGCCAGGGGGCAGGTTCCCCTTGGGGCGATCGTCGTCCACCAGCGGCTCGCCACGGATCAGGCCGGTGAAGCGCAGATCGCCATCGCCCAGTAAGCGCACCTCCAGGTGACGGTCCAGGTGACGGTCACCTTTAGAGGTGACCGTCACCTTTGCCTTTGCCGCCCTGCTGGCCCGCTCCACCGCCTCGGCCAGGGGGTAGCCGTCGGTGAGGTCGGCGTAGAGGGTGCGGGTGAAGGCGATGGCCTCCTCGTCCCAGACGCGGCGGGGGTGGCCCACCACGGCGCGGGCCAGGCCGGCGTCCAGCAGGGCCTGGGCTGCGGAGTGGGCTTCGGCGGCGGTCTCGCAGGCGTTGAGCACCACCAGGTCCAGGGGTTGTGGTAGTTTGAGGGTCTGCAAGAGCTGGCCCGCGGTCACGGGATGGGTCTGGCCGTACTCGTCCTCCAGCAGCAGGCCCTGCGTCCAGGCGTGGCCGCTGAAGTGCAATACCTGGGGGAAGAGGCCCTGTTCGGCCACGCGGGGCGAGAGCTGGCGGCGCAAGGTATCCAGGGTGGGCGGGACCAGGCGGGCCAGGAGGATGGGCGCTTTGGCCTCACAAACAGCCTGCTCCAGGCGCTGCCACTCGGCGCGCAGGTTGAGGGGCTCCGGCGGTCGGTGGGGGTGCTGGGGGTCGTGCACCGGGGCGGCCAGCAGGGCCACCACGCGCAACATGCGCGTGGGGTCGCGGCCCCGGCGTTGCGCCTCCTGAGCGGCCAGCAACACGATATTGTGCGAGCCGGTGATCAGGACGCTGCTCTGGACATCACCGTGGATGCCGATGGGTCCTCCCTTATCACGGTCAAGATTGTCTTGAGGCATGTTGTCACCTCGCATTTAGCCTGGGCGACCGCAAGGGTTCGCCCCTACATTTTGATGAGAAGATACTCTTGAGGCATGTTGTCACCTCGCATTTAGGGGCAGGTCTTGCACCTGCCCGCCTGGGCGACCGCAAGGGTTCGCCCCTACATTTTGATGAGAAGATACTCTTGAGGCATGTTGTCACCTCGCATTTAGGGGCGCGGGCTCCTGCGCATTAAGCCAGGTGCCCATCCGGAAGCGGGCGGCTATGGGGTGTTTTCAGGCCGCAGAACCCCACAGAACCGCACAGAAAATCAGGCTTTCTGTGAAAATCTGTGTGTTTCTGTGGCAAAATTTGAGCGGGACAGCCTGTCATCGGAGAGTCCGGGCAGGTTGGGCTCTGCTGAGGACGCACTGCCGTGAAACAGACGGTGCCGGTTATGGTTATGGGAAGGAGAAGAGCCCCGCCCATCGCCTCGGACTAAGGTGCAGCCCGAGCAGGTAAGCCCTGCCGATATTCTACCACAAGAACACCCCCCTGTCTACCCCTTCGTTCACCAGGGGCGATGCTGCGCAGGCCAGGCGCAGAAGAGC
>JACIWR010000252.1 GCA_014360845.1 Anaerolineae bacterium | reverse complement strand
GCAATATACACTGACCGGAGAGGAGCTACGAACAGTTATTGTAACTCGCAATTCAGATGCATTTGGGTCAATGAGCCTGGTGACCTCGTGAAGCTGCCAGTCTGTGGTACTCTCTGCCTCTTTTCGGTAATTATGGTTTCCATCCGAGACCTGCAATTGTATGTTTGTGTCCTCGCTTCCACTTGTCCATACACCGAAAGAAACCTTTTCCCCCTGTAGTGCTTCTACTGCTTGTGGCGGTAGGACCTGATATACGGTTATGGACTTTCTGCCAGGGACTAGTGTTAGTTGCATTGAATGTTTGCCGCTTTTGACCGGAGAGCTTGAGAGCGATGTCCCCTCAGGTGATGATGTATACCAACTGGCGACAGCCCCGCGGTGAAGTGCGGCTGTGCCTAAACCGATGGCCCCGATTATCAGTCCCCAGAAAACGGTCCATCGTAGCCACCTTTTCGCGTGCTCAAGGTGGCGACTCGCCAGTATGAGCAGGGCAACTAGACTCAAAGGTACGCTGAGCACGGTTGTGCGTTTTGTGAACAGGCCAAGGGCAGTTACACTGATGACTCCGGCTATTAGTCCTGCGGAAACACCTGATCGGAAAATTAGAAGCCATAGGTAAAAGAACACTGACATCAGCAGTTCAGCCAATTGATCGTTATTGATAGTGCTGTTGGTAAAGGTGTGGGCCGGAATGAAGAGAACGAGCAGGGGAACACCCAGTGTAAGCCATGGCTGTTCGGGGAAGAGGGTTCGCGCAGACAGGACAATTACTCCCAAAGTTAGCGTGCCAAGCAGCATGGACACGATGCGCGCGGCATAGGCCTGGATCATTACGTCGTGATGGACCAAGGGCCACAAGGACATCGCTTCGAGCACATAGTAGGCAGGAGGATGTCTAAATTCGCTGGGGCCCGGAATGGGAGGCGGCGTTTCGCTGAGCAAGGCGCCTTCTACCAACTGTGATGTGGGTATGCCGCTTTCTATCAGCGAAGCCCAGAGGTCTCTTCGCAGCTCTGGTATTGCCTCTCCTGGTTGGGGGAACCGTCGTTCACGCACGATGAACATTATGTATTCGGCGTGGTTTACTTCGTCTGCTGCATGCCAGAGAGGGATGACGATTGAATAGATCAAACCTCGGACCACTGCTAGAGCTAGCAAAAGAGCAAAAAGGAACTGCAGGGAATGCACTGGTCCAGTTTTGTGGTTTTCGTTCAGATTGACACCTCGTTGGGAAGTAAGAGATTCTAGCTGTAGCAGTGCAAAGTGACTTTCCATTACGCGTGTAGTGCTTTCCTGGCAGCACTCATCCGGCTATGGGTAGGTATAGACATAAATAGGGTCTTCTGTCACCTGTACGCTGATGTAACCATCGCCTGCTGTGCCATCGTCGCTGTTATCGGTCAGGGTGCGGGCGTTTCCATATTTGTCCACGACGCGCAATTGGCCAGTGCTGATTGATGACGCTGGATAAGACGCCAGGCGCGGAGTTGAACCATTGGTCCACATCAAGCTTTTCTCTTGTACTGAGTCAATGCCGAATACGTATCCCTCCAAGTCAGTAACCCCGAACTCGCTGGCTCCATCAATGGTACGTTTGTAGCTTAGCATGCGTAACTCACTGGCCATCACGGGATAGACATTGTAGGCTGGGCGCGCACTGCCGTCGCTGTTCAAGAGGCTACTGCCGTGGAATCCTGGGTAGTTCAGCGTGAACCAGATGACTACTGGCAAATTCTCTGCCAGCGCCCGAGCGTGGGCTTTCACTACCCAGCGGGCGTGCTCTTCTTGCCGGGCAGAGTCGCAGGGTTCGCAGTGAAAGCCGAGCTCATTGAGTATAACGGTTTTGTCTGGCCACCCCTCCTGAGTGAGAGTATTACGGACGATTTGGGCTTTACCCTGCAGGCCTTCGACAGATTGACAAGTATGTCCCGGCGCGCGATCACTATCTGCACATGTGTACCACGCATGGTCTTGGGTTTCGCCGAAGTGGAATGCGACTATGTCGAAATAGGGGCCTCCGCCGTTCTGTAGCACGTGTCGCAGGAAATTGGTATCGTCAATTTCACTGTAGCCCAGCATGGCCAGACCTCCCAGGATGACATGGGCGTTGGGATCGGCAGATTTTATGGCAGTGTAGGCTACTTGCATAAATTCAACGTACTGGGGCACCAGATCTGCCCAACACCCGATCCCGCCTCCCGGATAAAGTTGGTGGGAGACATCGTAGTTGTGATCCACCTCGTTCCCTATTTCCCAGTATTTGACGTTATACGGTGCTCCCTTGTAGCGGTTGACCAAATCCGTGACGAAATCAGTAAGATATTGGTTATCCTTCAGCGGCCCGCAGTGGGTGTCATCTGCATCCGCCCAGGTGGGGTTGGCCACGATGCCCACCATTGGGGTGAGGCCGGCGGCGATGCTTTGGGAAATGGCGTTGTCTAAGGAACTCCAATCATAGTTGTCGTCGGTCGGCTCGATGTTTTTCCAGTAGGCGGTGATCCGGATCCAGGCCATGCCCGCTTCCTCGGCTTTGTCGAGCACATTGTAGTCGGTGACTTGGGTCCCCCAGATCGGCTGCCAGGCGGGATCGAACAAGCGTATGGTGACAGGCAGGTACACCGTGTAAGGGCTGCCAGCCTGAATTGCAGGAGCGGCCTCTTGTCTACCCGAGGAATCCAGGGAAGGGATTGCTTCGGCCTGGGCCACGACGTCTCCCTGACCTCCGATCCAATGGAACGTCACTAAAAGGACAATTACCAGCAGGCAGGGAATGGGCAGGGCGATTAGCAGGCTCTTTCTTTTGGGCATCTCGTATTTCTCCTCATGTTTCACGATGCTGGGGCGGCGGCGGTCATCTGCTTAATACGCCCCCTCCCGCTTCAACACGGCGCCGATGGTTTTCCACAGAATCAAGATGTCCAATAACAAGGAGTAATTTTTGATATAGAAAATATCCTCCTCCGTGTGTTCGTGCATCAGCTTGTTGCTGCGCCCGTTCACCTGCCACCAGCCGGTGATACCCTGAGGTACGGTGAAACGCATGCGTTGCCAGGGTTCATATCGTTCCACCAGCCAGGGTAGCTCCGGCCGCGGCCCCACCAGGCTCATCTCCCCCTTGAGCACGTTGAACAACTGGGGCAACTCGTCCAGGCTGAAACGGCGAATAAAACGCCCCACCCGCGTTACCCGGGGGTCATCCGGTTTTTTGTGGATGATGTGCCCTTCCTCGTCCACCTCATTGACCTGATCCTGCATCTGCTCTGCCCCGTCTACCATGGAACGGAATTTGTACATCAGGAACAAGCGCCCGTTTTCGCCAACCCGCTTTTGTCTGAAAATCACTGGTCCGGGCGAGTCCAACTTTATGGCGATGGCAATGATGGCCATGATGGGCAAAGAGATCAACAGAAGTATAAAGCCTACTATGAGATCAAAAGCTCGTTTGACCAGACGGTCGAACTCGCTCAAGGCTGGTACTCGCAGGCCGATAAGGGGCATGCCACCAAATTCCTCGACCTTGGCCTGGAAAAGGGCCATAGCAAAAAAGTCGGGCACCACGCGGATGTTCACCGGTGTCTGTTGCAGAACTTGCACCAAGTCCGCCATGCGATCATGGGCACGCAGGGGCAGAGCGATAATCACTTCGTCAACGCCGTAAGCCTGCACCACTTGCTGTGCTTCGCTCAGTGTACCCAACACCGGCAGGCCGTTGTCAAATTTAGCCGGATCATCGTCCAGATAACCCACCAATTCCAGCCCCGTCCAGGCGTACTCGCGGATCATTTCAGCTACCTTATGCCCTACATTGCCGGCTCCTATGATCAACACTCGCGTGGATTGATGAGCCCGCCCGTTGAGTAGCTTGAAAATCAGGCGCAGACCAAGGCGTGAACTGAGAAGGAAAGTCAGGTCCAGGGCGAAAAAGTAGGTGAACAGCAGACGCGAGGTTTGACGGAAGGAAAAGTACAGCACGCCAGCGAATATCAGAATAGCCATGCCGGTAGCAACGAACACAGTTTGTATCTCGTCTATGGCTCGCAAGGTACGTTTGTGGTCGTACACGGACAGGGCGATGAAGGTGAGACCCCAAATGATGGCTACTATCAGGTACAGATGTGGTGGAAGTTGAGCCTGTTTGCTGCTTAGACTCGCACCCCAGTCCAGCCGGGGGCGGATGTAGCTGGCCAGGTACAGGGCCAACTCAGTTAAGAACAAGTCGCTAATCAGCAGTGCCAGCGTCAAATTGGTGCTGAATCGTTTGAGCATGGCTCTTCCCTCCCCCTTGGGCACCGTCCAGAGTCTCTTTGCTGCTGTTTTTCCAACTGGTTCCTGGCGGCTGGCTAATACTACGACCGCACTTCTTCCTGCTGTAGAGGCGAAGCGACGAAGCCTGTCCTGAGCGGAGTTCATTCAGAGTCGTAGGACAGGCTTTCCAGCCTGTCCGCGCAAGCGCTCCGTCGTCCGGGGTGGCGGGTAGGGCTCTCTGCTTCGACCGTTAATATGTGCACGAATTAGCATCTTGCCTTGCGCGCCACCGGCAGCACGGCGACAATATACATTGTAGCACGAAATAGATACATAGACAAGTGGCTCGAAACCACGGCCTTGCGCGACGATAGTAGTGGTAGGCGCGGTTTCTTACCACGCAACCCCGGTCACGACAGTGTTTTTCAACCACCAAGAACGACAAAACTCAGAAATCCTGTGGCCTATATGCCTTGGCGGTGCCAGGAGCCGTCGGGTCTCGACAGTGAGTACAGGCCCTAAGCCGGTACCTCCTCCCCGCGCAGAACAAGTTGTAGAACTGAAGCCAGGAAACGGCTGGCGTCAAGAATCTCCAAAAGCACCAGCCGTGAAGTGGGCAATCAACGAATCCGTTTGTTTGGCGTGGTCAATAGTGCCCTGGGGCATGACCTCAACGACCATTATATCTTCTTCCCGGTCATATCTCACTTTCATTCGTATGCCTTGCTTCAGGATGGTTCAGAATCGGTTAACACTTTCATCAGGCAGCATACTGTCAACGAATGGCGGAACGAATAAGCGAATAACCATCGCCGCGGTCTATTCGTTTATTCGGTGGATATTCGTTGACAGAGAAGTCGCCCGAGCCGAGAAACGCATAAGTTAAAGATGTGGTAGGGGCGACCCCTTGCGATCGCCCCGGCGGGCTGATTTGCTGGATCTGGGCACAGGACGTAGCTCTTGAGAATTTCTCTGGGTTTCAAAAGTGTAAACCTATTTCCTCCAGAACCAGAAAATGAACCATCCCACTGCCGTCGGTGAGAATGACTCGCAACTCGTTAGAAGTGTGCACACGTTTCAAAGCTCTTGCTCCCCAGGCTCCTTGGTGATGAGGTCGGCAAGCTGGGTAACAAATTCCTCAGCAAACTCGATGGTTCCTTTTGCTTCGCGCTCGGAAATGGCTCCTGCCAGGCGGTAGACGGCCTGGTGGCGTTTCCTACGGATGCGGTCAAGACGGTTCAGTTTGGGCCTGAAAGATGGATCAAGAGTTGCTCGGAGGAAGCGGATGACGGTCTTATGCCGATCCGGTCCTTTGGGCCGGTACCCTTTGGCGTACATCAGCGCCAGACCAGCTTGTAGGGCGGCATTGTAAGCGACGATCAGAGCCCAGTCCAGGTCAATGTTTATCAGCTCCTGGGCGGTCTTTACATCCCGGCGGGCAACTTATAACAGATCTTCAATCTCTGCCGGGGGAACCCGATAGTGCTCAATCAACCCCGCCTGCTCCAAGGGCCGAGAGGTCATTTTCTGCTCCGCTCAGGAAAACTTTCTCATGGGCCAGGACGTCCATAACAAAAGAATGCCTTCCGACTACCCGGTCTCGCCATTCCTTTTCATCATCAAAAAGAGCCTTCAGGAGGGGAAGGCGGCCCGTGATGGAAAGAGCGATGAGGGGAGTGCTGTTGACGACCACCCTGATCACCGTTGCTGTATCCTTTCGGCAAGTTGCCGATTGGTTTCGGCCTCTCTCTCCAATTCTTCGTCCGGGTAATCAATGACCGCAAATCTGCTCTCAGAGAGGAGACGGTAGAACTCCCATCGGTCGCAACCCAGGATTTGCGCGCCCAGGCCGCCGGAGATGCGCCCTGCTTCGTACAATTTGCCCAAAGTGTAAATCAATGCCTGCTTCCGGAATGTATCGCGGTCCTCTTTCAAGGCGACCAACAATTCATTGGGGAAAACCACCTCAACGCCCATCGCCAGCCCTTCTCCTTCAATTCGTTTCTCAGTTACCCGTTCGCCGCAATTATACTACACTATGGTCTCGGAATCAAAGCGCGCCGGCTGGAGATTACCCATAAGTGCATGGAAACTTCCTGGGCGAGCATTCATGCACCGCAGAGACGCAGAGAGCGCGGAGTTGAACCTGCCTTTTTCTTTTTCTCAGCGGTCTCAGCGTC
>JACIWR010000251.1 GCA_014360845.1 Anaerolineae bacterium | reverse complement strand
TGACCGATGATCAGCAAAATATCCACTTCACTGGGCACATCAGCAGGGCGCTGGATATTTTCCTCCGCAACATTCAGGAGCTGGGCAAGGCGACCGACGGTATAGGGCTTGCCGCTGTAATCAATGATCAGCGTCTGGGCGTAATCGAAGCGATCCGCGTTACCAAACTGCACTACCTGAAAGCCTCTCTCTTTGAGAAAAGCAGCGGTGTGCGCAGCCAGGCTTCCCGTCGTAGTCCCATTATGAACGGCGATGCTCGCTCCTTCCGCCGCCAGCCGGTTCAGGTCCTCTACCTGGGCCTCATCCAGCGCTGGCGAATCATCGGGGAAGAGCTCTTTGATCAAAGGCCGCACCTTGTCCCGGTCGAGGACGAGCACCTGCGCGCCGTTGTATGTGGTCAGGGGCACGGTCATGGTGCTATCAATGATCCCGCGTTTAATATTCGACTCGTCTATTTTCTCGGCCAATTGTGCCAGGCGGATAATATCGGCGGGCTGCAAGTCGGTCTGCACTGCGTCGCCCATCTCGTTCATCAACTCGCTCAGGTGAGGCAAAAGCTGCGGGATCAAACCCAGGCTCAGAACCCTGTCGCGCACGGCCATGATGACTTGTTGCTGCCGGGCCAGACGACCGAAATCGCTATCCACATGACGGGTCCGGGCGTACTTCAGCGCAGTAGCGCCGTCCATGTGCTGCGGTCCGGCCGGAATGTAAATGGTCGTGTACGCACCGGGGTTGTCGGGGTCGGGGTACTGGGTATCCCTGATCTCTTTGGGCACGTTAATGTCAATCCCGCCAATGCGGTCAATGATGCGCACAAAGCCCTCAAAATTGATGCGCACGTAATAGTGCACGCGGATGCCCAGGTTGTACTCGATGGTTTTCTTGACCAGGGCCGGCCCGCCACCGGGATAGCCTTTCAGATCGCCGATGTAATTGGCGGTGTTGATTCGGTTCTCGTCGTAACCAGGGATAGGCACCCAAAGATCGCGGGGAATGGAAAGCATAGACGCTGAATTGGTGGCCGGATCCACTCTGACCACGATGATGGTGTCCGTCCGCGAGGGGCCACTTTCCTCCGGACGCTGGTCCAGGCCCAGGAGCACGATGTGAATCGGTTCTTTGCTTTCCCAGTTGTAGAAGATATCGCTGTCCGGGCTCTCACTCTGCGCTTCGCTGCTGCTCCCGACTCCGGGCAGTTGCAGGTTGGAGAAAACGGGTATGCGCAGGTGCGCAACAACATCTTTCACTGTGGTGTAGAAAAGATAGCCGGCGTAAACGCCGCCCGCGATGAAGACTACGAACAAAAGGTTCAGGATTAACCTTGCCCAGGAGGACGTTTGCCGTCGTCCTCGCCGTGCTCTCGTACTTTTCATACTCCTCTTTCCTCGTCGTCGGCTGCTCCCAGGCGAAACTCGCCCCGGGAGTATTGCACTGCCACACGGCAGCGCGGCCCATTATAGCACAAATCCTCGTTGGGGCAAGTTCACAGGAGCGACGCACTTCTAAAGTGCGTCGCTCCTGCGCTCCTACTCCGGATTGCTTTCCGGTGGGATGCTGAAAGCATAGAGTCTGTTTTCGCTGACCACGAACAGCTTGGGCTGGCTGGTGGCCTCGCTCACAAACACCCCGCGAAGCTGGTCGAAAGCCTGGTCGTCGGCAGCGCGGAATTGTCGCACGAAGCCGCCTTCTTTGGTCAAACGCAGAATGCGGTTGTGACCGGCGTCAGCCACGTACAGGTACTTCACGGAGTCGCCATGATTGGCGGTGAAGATGGCCGTGGGATCAGAGAGGGGCTCGGTCAAACCGCTCAGCTCAAAAGCCTCCGGTTGACCCAGGTATAACTTCTGGACACGGCCATCGCCATAGAGGATGTAAACGTAGCCGTCAATGGCCATATCCACCGCGCCGCTCAAGTCCACCCCCTCGGCGGTGATGTATCCCACAGGGGTTTCGTTGTAGAGGTTGGTTGTGGGCATGTACTTCAGTATTTGGTTCAAGCCGGTATCCAAGACGTAGAAATTGGTCTTGGTCTGGTCGAAATAGGTGCCCACCACCAGGGGAGCACGCCATTGGTCCAGTCCGCCCAGGGGTAAGGCTGCGACAATGTCGAGGATGGGGTCATACTCCAGCAGGCGGCCATTTCCCTCCATGATGAGCAGACTACCTCGATGATGATCGCCGCCATCGGGTCTCCAGGCCATGTCAATCAGCTCACCCACCGCCCCGCCGGCCACAGATTGCCCCGTCTGCACGATGACCTCTGTCTCTTGCAAGTCCTTGCCCAACTCATTCAGGGTGTGATGATACACCCGCGCCGTACCCCGGTCCAGCACAAAGATGTCCTGGCCGTCGGCGATCACCCGGCCGGGAGCGCTGCCAGGGTCGGTGTACGTGTACAAAGGGGTCAGGTCGTAGAGACGGTAGACGTTGTCAATTCTATCCAGGGCCTCTTGGGCTCGACGTTGCAATTCCTGCGCCTCCGCATCGGTGCGGCGCATTTCCAGCGCTTGGGTCGCCAGGGTGAGGGCCTGCTTGTAGTGCTCGCGCGCCACCGCTGCGTTGCCGGCATTGACTTGGCCTAGCTCATATTCGTTTTGCGCCTGGCTCAGCAATTCGTTGAACTGGGCCTGCCGATTGGAGCCCTGTTGCAAATACATTCCCACCACCAGCAGGATAATAATAATCGGGATGGCTGCCGCCAACCAGATGAGGAGGGTGCTACTGGGACCCGATGCTTCCTTGCGCGCCCGTGCTGGCTTGATCCGCCCCGGAGCGGCTTCCTCCCGCCCGGGTAAAATGCGCAGCAGTAAGCGCCGCAGTCCCCCCAGCAGCAGAGCTACCAGGGCCAAAAGTCCTGCGCCCAGAGGGCGGAGTCTGGCAGAGACGCTTGGTCTGCTCGGTCGGGTGACAGCACGGGGCGCAGGAGCAGGCTCTGGTGTCGAGGAGGGTGCGCGCGGCTCCGGTTCAGCAACGCTGATTTGCTTTCGGCGGGGAAGGGGTTGGGGTCGAGGCCGAGGCCGAGGTTGAGGGGCCTGTTCCAAAGTGCCTGTTATTTCCAGGAGCATAGCTGTCGTTTCATAGTCCTGGCCTATCAAGCTCTGGAGGTTGGCCATCGCTTGGGGCAGGTCGGTATACGAGACCGCGGCGGAGACCTGTTGAGGGGTGACTTTACGCGCCCAGGGCGCTTGGGCCAGGACCACAGCGTCCCCCGGCTGCAGGGTGCAGTGGAAGAAGCGCACGTTCACGGCGCGCTGACGTCCCAGCGGAGCTGCCGGGCCTTCGCTCAGCCAGTCGGTGGGGGGCGGACTATCGGGAAAGGTCAGCACTTCTCCCCGCTGGGAGACATAGACTAAAGCGGGGCCGGCCTGGGCAATATAGAGGTCACTGCCTCGCAGCACAGCGCAACTGACCCCCGCCAGCCGTCCTTCGAGCGGGGACAGGCCCCGATTTTCACGCAGGAGCTGAGAGTTCACCGCCCGCAGCGCCGCCCGCAGGCCCGCCGTGATGCTGCCCGGCGTGTTGTAATACGTCTTGCCCAGCAACTGGACCAGGTCCTCAGCCAGTGCATCGCGGCCCAATTCATCGCCGGTGAGTTCGATGATCACGAAAAGACGGCCCTGGTCACGACGCTTGAACAGAGATGTCGGCTGTTCAAACACCCCTACACAGGGTGTCCGCTCTTGCCGCACGCCGTTCACCACGTGCAGCTGGCCCACCTCAGCTCCCAGCTTGACCGCCATGCGTATACCTCCCTTCTGGCAGGAGCGACGCATGTGTCGCCCCTACTCCTCTCCCTGGAAAATGCGCTCGGCGTATTGCAACAGCACTTCAATGCGCTCCGGCGGGGTCTGCCTGGCTTCCAGATAACTAACCAGCACCTCGCGAGGCGTCATCTCCTCCACACTGACCTGCCCCAGGCGTAAGCGTATTTTGCGCTCCACCTCATGAACCACGGCCGCTACGTGAAAGGCGGGACGCAAAGCCTGTCGAATCTCGTCATCGCGGAGCAGCGGCTCCCGGTCGGCTGTGGTTTGAATCAGGACGCGCACCACCGCGTCGGTGATGTCCGTCTGAGCGATGGCTTCCAGAACCTGGGCGGTGGGATCGTCACCGGAGGCTTGTACTCTGATGGTGACGAAGCGCCGCACGTTCAGGCGATGGAACTGCCAGTTCGCCCGCCCCCGTTCCACTTCAGCAACGATGAAGCCTTTGTCCTCTTCCTCCTCGCCGAAATCAATGCGCTCGATGGAACCGGCGTAGATCACGGGTGGGTCATCGTAAAGCACCTGGTGCTTATGTATGTGTCCCAAAGCCACGTAGTCCCAGGCCGGGTTGCGCACCAGACTGGGGGGCAAGACCACATCCTGGCCCAGCATCACGCTGCGTTCCGAGCCGTACGTCGCTCCCTGCACGGTGGCGTGAGCGGCCAGCACCCTGGGTACATCCTGGTTCAGTTTGCTTATCAGTCCCTCCTCGCCCTCGACAATGTTCACCAGCTTGCCTTGAATAAGCTCGTTTATCTCCGGCAAAGACTTGCCCTTATGCTCCTCGCGGGTCAGAAGCAGGCTGCGCACAACCCACGGCAGGGCGACCACCTGCACAGGGCCGTGGCGAGTCTCGAGGTCAAAAACCTGGGGTTTGCGGGCCACGTGGACGTGTTCGATTTCCAGGGTGTCGTAAATCTCCAGGGTGTGGGCCCGCCCGGAGGCATGGGGCATGTCGTGATTGCCGACGACCAGCACAGTGGGCAAGCCGGCAGCGGAGAGCCGCCGGATGCGACTGGCGAACTCGCGTTGATAAGTGGGTGATGGGGTGCGGGTTTTGAAGGCATCGCCAGCGAAGATGACCAGGTCAATTTCATTGGCCGGGTCCAGGGCGTAATCTATCACCTCATCCAGCGCACGCAGAAAATCGCTCAGGCGGGTGGAGAGGCCCGTGGCCGGGTCCATGCGTCCGTAGTTTTCCACACCGAGATGCAGGTCAGCAAAGTGTACCAGTTTGATCATAGTCTCTTCCACTCGTATCATTAGTGCGAAGGCGTAGCGGCCGACCGCTGTGTCGGCCTCGTGACGGACAGGGCTTGTCCTGAGCCCCGACGAAGGGCCGTCCGCCGCTACATCTCATACCATACCTCGCTTTCATTAACATTAAAGTGGACCGAGCAAGGCGTGCATCAAACGGCGTACTTCGTCCTCGAAGAAGCGCCGAACTGTAGGCCACTCTAGAGGAATAAGCATTGGAGGCATAGGTTCAGCTTCAGCATCTTCAAAATAAGCCAGGGCGCGCAAAAGATGGTACGAGGGGTAGGTCACCTTGGGAAACTTATCTGGCATACACCGGAGCAAATCATCTAGCTTGTACCCATGATGGCAAATTTGGTATAAGTCCACAAAGTCGCGCTTAGCTCCCCGTTGGCCAATGGCCGCCAGTTTCATCAACGCCAAGTCCAGCAATCCTGCAACACGAATATTCCACGCTGCCCGTGTCTCCTCCAACAGAGGGTAGGGATAGACAAAGAAGCTGATAAGTGTACCTGCGAGAGTGGCGTTGAGCGTACCCCGGCTCTGTTGTCGGATCACCAGGTTGCCCACGCTCTGGAGTTGCTGAATCAGTGGTTCAGTTTCATAATCGCTCTGGAACGTGAAGAAATCCAGATCCACCGAAATACGATGTCCCAGGTGCAGAGCGATAGCACTGCCACCAGCCAGGTAGAAAGGGGCAACGGCAGATAACTGTCCCAGTCGTTCTAAAAGATGTCGGGTGTCAGGAGGCAAGGTTTCGACAAACATTGCATTTGGTCTCTAGGGATGTCCAGAATCAACGCCCACAGTGTACCTGTATTGCGAGAAATCTTGCGGCTGCGCCGGACGACGTCGGCGATGGATTGTGGACCAAAGGCATGATACAGCCAACGGATCGCCTGATCATCGCCGTATTCCAGCACCCGCTCGATGATGTACCGCTCGTGCCCCTGGATACGCAAGCGGTCGAAGTCCACTTCCCAGAAGAGAGGACGCAAGAATTCGGGTAGCTCTGGTTTTTCGTCATCCGCTTTCTCACAACGTAGTGTGTCTGGCACGGTGTCCTCTTCACTCCCACTCGATCGTCGCCGGCGGCTTGTCGCTGATGTCGTACACCACGCGGGTGACGCCGGCCACCTCGTTGACGATGCGCGTGCTGATGCGGGACAGTACCTCGTAGGGCAACCGCGCCCACGAGGCGGTCATGAAATCATCGGTGGTCACCGCCCGCACGGCCACCACGTGACCATAGGCCCGTCCGTCGCCCATCACGCCCACGCTGCGTACCGGCAGCAGCACGGCGAAAGCCTGAGCCGTGCGCCGGTACCATCCCGCTGCGCGCAGTTCCTCCAGGACGATGGCGTCCGCCGCTTGGAGGGTGCGCACCCGCTCCGGTGTTACTTCGCCCACGATGCGCACC
>JACIWR010000250.1 GCA_014360845.1 Anaerolineae bacterium | reverse complement strand
TTGTACAGCCTATGCGTGGTATGGAAACCGCGCCTACATCGTCAGTCCTCCGGGTAAGGGGTCGGATTGGCAATCCGACCTATGAGGGAAGTATACACGGCCTGCAGCCCTTTGTCAAAGGAGAGCAAGGGTGGTATAATGACGTGACAACCAGCGTAGGACGAGTTGGCATACTATTGAGGAGGGCTCCATTCACTCATGAACAAGTGGACACGCGCCACCCCTATCCGCCAGGCGGACACGCTCATCGCTCTGGCCCTGTTCGCCGCCAGCCTGACACTGTACCTGCTCACTCTGGCCCCTTCCCTCTGCCAGGGCGATGCCGGTGAGTTCCAGACCATCCCCTACCTGCTGGGCATCGCCCATCCCACCGGCTACCCGTTGTACACCCTTACCGGCAAGCTGTTCTCCCTGTTGCCACTGGGCAGCGTGGCCTGGCGGCTGAACCTGTTCTCCGCCTGCCTGGGAGCGACCACGGTCGCGCTGCTGTATCTGCTGGTGCGGCAAATCACTGCATCCGGTAAGGCAGGCCCACAGCCTGCCGCATCAGGTAAGGGCACTGTGCATAGTGCTCCTACTCGCACTGCCGAACGACGGGCTGAGAGCCCGTCCTACAGCGCCACAGACGCAGCGTGCCCCCCAACCGAACCACACCGGTCCACGCCGGACGAGGATGTCGTCACTCGTGTGCCTGCTCTGCTGGCGGCGGGACTTTTCACCACCAGCACCGCTTTCTGGCAACACGCTATCTTCGCCAACGTGCGCGTGCCCACGGCCCTCTTCGCCACGCTCACCCTGCTCCTCCTGCTCCGCTGGGCGCGCACGAGAGACGACCGCTGGCTCATCGCCTTCGCCGTGGCCTGCGGCTTCAGCCTGACTCACCACAACTCGCTGCTGCTGACCCTGCCTCCTTACGCGCTGTTCGTCCTGCTCGTCGAACCGCGCCTCCTGCGCCGACCACGCCGCCTGGTGACGCTGCTGGTCGCCTTCCTCCTGCCCCTGTTAACCTATCTCTACCTGCCCCTGCGTGCCCGCTCGCACCCACCTTTCGATCCGGGCAACTTGAACACCCTGAACGGCTTCCTGGATTTGGTGCTGGCGCGCGGGCTAAGCTATAACCTGTTCCGCTACTCTTGGGCCGACCAACCACGCCTGTGGGGCAGCTTTATCACCCTGCTGCGTTTGCAATTCAATCCCCTGGCCCTAGCGCTGGCCGTGATCGGCATCGGCTGGCTGGCGCGACGCCGTCCACGGGTGCTGTTGGTCACAGGACTGGTCGCCCTGCTGGAGCTGGCTTATATCCTCAACACCATCAGCGACATCCACGGCTACCTGCTGCCGGTGTTCATGCTGGTCGCGGTGTGGATTGGGGCTGGCGGGCAAGCAGTGGTGAGCGGCCTGCGGGGTCTGGCACAAAAACGGGGACGGAGGGCATGGACCCAGGGAAGTATGCTGCTCCTGCTGCTGCCCCTGTGGACGCTGACCGCCAACTTCGCCCCGGTGAAGGCCGCCACCAGCCGGGCGGAAGAGACCTTTGCCCGCCAGGTGTTCGAGGTGGTGGAGGAGGACGCTTACGTGGCCTGCGACTGGGGGACCTACACCCCGCTGTGGCACTTGCAACAGGTGGAGCACGTCCGTCCCGATGTGCAAGTGGAGGCCATCTGGCCCGGCGATAACCCCTTCCTGGCGGCGGTGGAACAGCACCTGGGCACGCGCCCGGTCTACCTGACCCTGTACAAGCGCGAGGTGGCCGAGCGGTACCGCCTGCTGCCCGTGGGACCTGTCTACCGCGTGCTGCCAGAGCCCCTGTTCACCGCGCCGGAAATGCAGCACACCCTGGCGGGCGCGACCTTCGGTCAGGAGATCACTCTGCTGGGCTACGACCTGGACCGCACCGTGGTGCGCGTGGGAGAGAGCCTGCGTCTGACGCTGTACATGCAGGCTGCGCACCAGCTCGACGAGTATTTCATGCCCACCGCCCATCTGACCCACGCCTACCGCTTCACCACCGACAGCCGCCTGCTCACTCCGCAGTGGCTACCGGGCGAGGTGGTGGTCGAACGCTTCGACATGACGGTGCCCTTCGGCGCTCAGCCGGGTGAGTATCCCCTGGAGGTGGGCATGGTCAACCTCTCCCAGGGTCAAGACCTGACCCTGCCCGACGGCCGAACCACCATACAACTGACCACCGTCCGCGTCGAGCCGGGCAGGTTACAAGTCTCGGACCGCGCCCTGCAGACCGCGCTGGGTAACTTCGACCAGAAGCTGCTGCTCACCGGCGTGCGCGCCCGCAGCGGCTGGCGGACCTACACCGCGCCGTGGTCGGAGCCGCCCGTGGTGCGCCCCGGCGAGACGTTGCACGTCACCCTGTACTGGCAATGCCTGCAGCCCGTGCGCGAGAGCTACACTGTCTTCGTACACCTGATTGACGCTGCCAACCACCCCTGGGGCCAGAAAGACAACCCGCCACTGAACGCCTCTTTCCCCACCTTCTACTTCGTTCCCCGCTGGCTGCCCGGCCAAAAAGTGGCTGATCCCTTCCCCTTGCCCGTGGACCCGGCCACACCCCCTGGTGAGTATTGGCTGGAGGTGGGACTGTACAGCACCGAATCGCTGCGCCGCGTGCCCGTCTTCAACCGCGAGGGCGATTTGGTCACCGACCGCATCATCGTCGGCAGTGTGCGCGTGGAGAAGTAAGGGCGGGCCGAATGGCCCGCCCTCACCGGTTCAATGGTATGGTAATGACAAAACAGGCTCCCTCTCCGGGATGGTTCTCCACCTGCACTGTCCCGCCGTGGTCCTCCACCACCTTCTTGACGATGGCCAGACCCAATCCGGTGCCCGAGGGCTTGCCGTAGGTAACGAAGGGCTCAAAAAGCCGGTCCACAATCTCCGGCGGAATGCCAGGACCGGTGTCTCGCCAGCGGAACTCGACGTAATTGTCCACTCGGCGGCTGGTGATGGTGAGCACACCACCAACGGGCATCGCATCGCGGGCGTTATTGGCAATGTTCAGAAAAACGCGCTGGAACTTATCCGGGTCCACCAGAATGGGGCCGGTGAACTCCAGATTGGTCTGGATACTCAGCCCCTTGGCCGCGAACTCCGGCTCCACGAAAGCGCACACAGCATTGACCAACTCGTCAGCCGGGACTTCCTCTAAGCGCAGAGAGGTGTCGCCCCGCACGTAATCCAGAATCTCCTGTGTCATACCCACGAAGCGGTCAACGGCGTGGCTGATGGTGTCCGAGAAACGGCGGCGCTGTTCGGGCGATAAGTCATCCTGTCCCAGAAGTTGGGCAAAGCCCTTTATCGAGGTCATAGGATTCTTCAAGTCGTGAATGATGGAGCTGGCCATCCGCCCCACCACGGACAGGCGTTCGGCGCGGATGAGTTCGTCCTGAGTGGCGCGCAACTCGTCCAGCGTGGCCTGCAATTCGCGGTTACGCTGCTGGAGTTCCTCATACAGGCGAGCCATGCGGATGGCCACCGCCGCCTGGTCGGCCAGGGCGCTCAACAGGTTGAGGTCCTCCCGGGAGTACATGCGCGCCTTCAGCCGCGTATCCACGTAGATGGCGCCGATGAGTTCATCCTTGGCGATGAGAGGCACGGCCATCACCGAGCGGATGGAATAAGCCACGATGCTGGTACTGCTCTGAAAACGGGGGTCCTCCTGGGCATTGGTGGTCATCAGCGCCTCGCGGGTAGACATCACCCGCCGAATGATATTGTGGCTGATCTCCACCTGAGCCTGATCCACCTCGCCAGCGGAGAACTGGCGAGCCACGGCCACCTCAAAATCGTTCCGCTGCTCATCCCACAGCACAAGGAAACCGCGCTCGGCCTGCACCAGAACGACGGCGCGGTCCATGATGGATTCCAGCAATTGCCGCAGGTCAATAATCGAGGCTATTTCGCGCCCCACTTCGTACAGGGTGAGCAGCTCAGCCTGCCGTTGTTCCAGGGCTATGGCTGTCTCACGCAGCTTTTCCAAGATGACGGTCACATCGTAGAACGCCGTCGGGTCCCCGCGTCGCAGGCGAGGTAAAGCGGCTTCCAAGGCTTTGAGTTGTTGAGGCAGATCAGACATTTTTCACCCTCAATGAATGATCAACTGCCCCCTATGCACAAGGGAGTTCCTCCTCCCTTCCGATACGAGGGAGCTCAAAGTCGCGCAGGATAGAACCACCGATGAACTCACGCAGAATCGAATTGTCGGGAATCAGATCGGGGCCACAGGGCAAGAACCACTCCAGGAAGGCCAGCAGGCGTTTGACCTCGACGTATTCCA
The DNA here is from genome assembly GCA_014360845.1 of Anaerolineae bacterium. Classification (GTDB taxonomy): domain Bacteria; phylum Chloroflexota; class Anaerolineae; order JACIWR01; family JACIWR01; genus JACIWR01. The sequence continues at coordinate 2,175 of JACIWR010000250.1, read as the reverse complement.
GGCTGCCCGGCTCCACCTGGCGCAGCAAGGGCTCGGCAAAAGGTTTGAGCACGGCTAACTCGTAGACCAGGGCGGAGTTGAACATGGCATCCGCGTTCTCCTGGTAGGGGAAAATGTTGCGCTCCTCCCCCCGGCGCACACTCTCCCAGCGATTGATGGTCGTCTGGGCCGAATAGCCCCGGTAATGAGCGTCGCGCACAATCCGCCGCAAAAGACGGGTGTCCGTGGTGGGCACGCGATTGTGGCGATCAATGTTGAGCTGCGTGAGAGCCGAGACATAGATCCGGTAAATGCTCTCCTCAGGGATGCTGGGCACCAAAGCCGGGTTCAAACCGTGAATGCCCTCTACCAGGATCACGCAATCCGGTCCAATGGACAGGGTGTCACCGGTTTCCCGCTTGCCGGTGCGGAAGTTGTAGCGCGGCAGGACCACCTCTTGCCCATCCATCAGCTTGAGCAGAACCTCGTTGAACAGAGGCAGGTCCACCGCTTCCAGCGCCTCAAAATCATACTCACCATCCGGGCCACGCGGAGTTAACTCCCGATCCACAAAGAAATCGTCCAGACCGATGGGGAGCGGGCGAATGCCGTAGGTGAGCAATTGCACAGCCAGGCGTTTGGCGAAGGTCGTCTTCCCCGAAGAGGAGGGTCCGGCGATGAGCACCAGCCGTATCTTCCCCCGACGGTCGGCAATTTGGTGCGCGATGTGGGCGATGCGCTGCTCATGCAACGCCTCGGCCACCAGGATAACCTCCCGGATGCGCCCAGACTCGATGACCTGGTTCAATCCGCCCACGTCTTCCACTCCCAGTACCGTCATCCACTCCTCGTACTCCTGAAACACGGCGGCCAGCTTGGGGCTGTCCCGGAAGGGAAGCAAGCGCGTGGGATCGCTGCGCCGGGGGAAGCGGAGGATAAAGCCAGGGGGATAGTGCTGCAAGGCAAAGACCCGCAGATAACCGGTGGAGGGCACCATGTAGCCGTAGAAATAATCCCGCACCCCTCGCAGCGTGTACATCGTCAGGTATTCCTTCTGGCGATAGGCCAACAGACGTGCCTTGTCATCGGAACCCTGCTCGCGCACCCACTCCATGGCTTCGGCCAGGGGCACCCGCTGTTTGACGATGGGAATGTCCGCCTCCACAATCTCCCTCATACGCGCTTCCAGTTGAGCGACCTCCTGCGGCGTGAGCGGGTCTCGACCCCGCACCTCGCAATAAAAACCGTTGAGGGTCAGCGAGTGCTCCACCACGATACGGGCCTCCGGGAAAAGCTCGCGGGCGGCCACGACCAGCACAAAAGAGAGGGACCGTTGGTAAATGCGCATGCCATCGCTGGTGGTCACGGAGATGGGAATTACATCGCCATCGGCGTTGACGGGATAAGTCAATTCGCAGAGCTTACCGTTGACCAGAGCCGCCACGATGGGCGCTCTCCCATCGAGCGCTGCGGCGCGGATAAAGGCCTCGAGAGGAGTGCCTTTAGGCGCTTCGAAGGTGCGCCCGTCGGCGAAGTGCACCTGGGCTGTGGTACGCGGCTCGGCCGGTATGACTTTGTATTCGGTACGACGTTGGACCATCAATGAGTACCTCGCCTTCTGAGATGATGCACGGGACGAATATCGCAGCGCTCCGCCGACCCGTCCCGCTTTTGCATATTGTACACCAACTCGTCTCAGAGTTCAACTTGTCGCGGCAAGGGGGTGTGTTGCACTTTGGGGGCGAGTTGTTGCTGTGCCCCGGCCTCGGAGACCTCTCCCATCCCCCCAGAAATGGTAGGCGCGGTTTCTTACCGCACAACCCCGGTCATGACAGTGCTGGGGGCCGTCGGCCGCGCTATGGAAAGCGCAGCTACCCCAACTCAAAGCCCCAGGCTGAGCGGCGCAAGGGCGCTGCAAGCGCCTGAGCGATTGTCTGGTCAGACCCAGCAGGCTTGAGTTGCTCAGCCCGGAGCCCTCGGCCTGAGCCCTCAGCATAATACCAATTGCTGTTTCAAAGACCACAAATGCGTGGGTAGCAAGCCAACCGCGTTGGCCGTCAAAATCAGGATGGTAGGCCATTTTCCAGGCCTCCGCCCAATGCGATTGGGCTTCTACCCAACTCGGAGAAGGGATGGTTCATTTGCTGGAGGAAATAGGTTTACACTTTTGAAGCCCCGAAAAGCTCTCCAGAGAAA
>JACIWR010000025.1 GCA_014360845.1 Anaerolineae bacterium | reverse complement strand
GACTTTGCCCTCGCCCTGGCTGGTGGGGTGCTTTCTGGGAAGCTACGTGCTCCTTGTCGGCCCGCTGAACTACGTGATCCTGCGCCGTCGTAAGCGCACGGCCTGGGCCTGGGTCACCATTCCGGTCTGTATAGTCCTGTTCAGTGGCTGTGCTTACCTGACCGGCTTTCAAATCCGCGGACGGCAGGCTATCATCAGCCAGGTTTCCGTCATCCGTGCCTGGGCCGGACAGCCCGTAGCCAGTGTGGATTCCTACATCGCCCTTTTCTCCCCACGGCGGGGGACGTATCAGGTGGAGGTGGATGGAGCACCTCTGCTCAGTCGTCTGCCGACCGATGTTTACATGTTGCGCATGGACACCAACACCCTGAGCGTGCGCCAGGGCGATCCGGCAACCGTGCGCGACTTTCAGGTGGACGTGGGGGAGATGCGCAGCTTCGCTGCCCAATCTCACGCGGCTGTGTCGTCGGTGCGGGCCGATATGCATCTGCAAGAAGTGCCCGACAGCTCATCGGGGCAGATGCGGCTGGTGGGCACATTGACCAACGAGGGCTCGGCTCCGCTGGAGGACTGCCTGCTCGTGCTGCGCAACTACGTGGTGTCCGTGGGCGACATTCTGCCCGGCCAGACGGTCTCGGTGGATGAGCTTCTCGATTTCAGCGCGACCGTGGGCCGACCGCTCTTCCAGCAGTTGGCCGATCGTCTGTCGGGTTCCGTCGGCTCCGAGAGGCAGGCGCAACGGCGGCAGATTGTTCAGGCGCTATTTAGCTACGGTTACGTGGAATCGGGGGAAACAGTACTGGACGAGGGGTTGAACCTGCTGGGCTGGCAGGAGGGTACACCTTTGCCGGTGACCGTGTCCGGTCAGCGACCGGTGATCCACGCCACGTCTTTGTGGCTGGTTTCCCTGCCGCTGTGGAGCGAAGGGGATGTGGTCACCATTCCGCCGGGGTTCATCTTCTGGGAGGTGGTGGAATCGGGGGGAGCTTACAATCCCACACCCTCCAGCTTCTATCTGTCCAGCGGGGCGGTGACCTTCCGTTTTCGTCTCGACGAGGAATTCAGCAACCTGCGCGTGCAGGAGCTGACTCTGTACCTGGGGGCCGAGAGCCTGCAATATGGCGGGTCGCCCAGGTTGCCGGCGGTGTACCTGCGCGATTGGGAAGCGGAGAAGTGGGTGTGGCAGACGGATTTGGCATGGGGGGCTAATCCCATCAGCAATCCGGCGAGCTACATCAGTCCAGAGGGGGCCATCGAGGTGCGGGTCTCCGGGCAGGACTACTATGAGTTGTTGATGTTGGATTTGTCGGTGCAGGGCCGTTGGCCGGAGGATTGAGTTTACGCAGACGCAAGGTTATGGGGTCGCCCAGGCGGGCAGGTGCAAGACCTGCCCCTACCCCAAATTATTGAGAAGATACATCGCGGAGGTGCTTTTCCGGCCACAGAACCCCACAGAAAATTAACTTTCTGTGAAAATCTGTGTGTTTCTGTGGCGGAATTGGATCGTTCACGGTTAAGTGGGGCGCTACCGATTATGGGGTGCGGATGATGAAATCGCAAGAGATTGTACCGCTTGTCTTGTCCATCGTGGTGATTATCCTGGTAGCTGTTCTGGAGAAGCACAGTAAGCTGGTGGCGGCCATCACGGCGACGATGCCCCTCACCGCGCCATTGGCCTTGTGGATAGTGTACTCTTCGGTTGGTGGGGAGCGGGCGGCGGTCACAGAGTTCAGCCTGGGATTGCTGCTGGGCATCATGCCCACCGTCGCTTTTCTGGCAGCGGTGTGGTTGGCTTCCCGTGCCGGACTGAAGCTGGGCGCGATGATTTTGGTCGGTTATAGCGCCTGGGGGATTGTTCTGGCCCTTATCGCCCTGGTGCGCAAAGTCTTGGGGGGTCTGGGCTGAGTGGCGAGGGGAGCCAGCGGCTGCATGGCGAGGGATGTAGAGTGGCAGCGATTATCGAGATAGAAAACCTGACCAAACGCTATGGCCGCCTGACGGCGGTGCAAGACCTGTCCCTTACCGTGGAGGAGGGGGCGGTCTTCGGTTTCGTCGGCCCCAACGGTGCGGGCAAGACCACCACCATGCGCATTCTGACCACCTTGCTACGCCCTACCAGCGGGGAGGCCCGGATAGGCGGCTGTTCGGTGACCAAAGACCCGCGCGGGGTGCGTCGCCTGGTGGGGTACATGCCCGATTTCTTTGGGGTGTACAACGACATGCTGGTCTGGGAGTACCTGGACTTCTTCGCCGCCAGCTATGATGTGCCGGAAAGCAAGCGTCCGGCACTGATTGACGATCTGCTGGCCCTGGTGGACCTGAGCCATCGCCGCGACGATATGCTGAACAGCCTGTCGCGGGGGATGAAGCAGCGGCTGTGTCTGGCCCGCACGTTGATTCATGACCCGGCGGTGCTCATCCTGGATGAGCCGGCCTCGGGCCTGGACCCCCGCGCCCGGGTGGAGATTCGCGAGTTGTTGCGCGAGCTGCAGGCCATGGGCAAGACCATTTTCTTCTCCTCGCATATCCTCTCCGAGGTGGAGGAAATCTGTACGGCCATTGGGGTGATCGAAGCCGGACAACTGGTGGCCTGCGGCACACTGGAGGATTTGCGCGCTTTGCATCCGGTGCGGGTGCTGCGCATTGGCCTGCTGGATCGTCTGGACGAAGCGCGGGCGCTGGTGGCCACCCTTGAAGGGGTGCAGGAAGTGGTGGACGATCCCGGTCCGGCCTGGAATGGTGGTCTGGGCCTGCGGGTGAGCTTCCGGGGTGATGATCAGGCGGTGAGTGGCCTGTTGGCGCAGGTAGTCGCTGCCGGCTTGCCGGTCATCTCTTTCACCGAGGAGACGGCGGATTTAGAGGACGTGTTCATGCAGGTGACGCGGGGGATTGTGTCGTAGGGAGTTGCGAGGAGAGAGCGGTGAGCGAAGGGGCGGGGCTATGCACGGCGTAGTTCGTCGAGGTCAATGTCCAGGTTCTCCGCAGGATTTTGGCCAGTGTGCCCTTGGGGATGGTAGTTCGTCGTCCGGTAGCTGGATTCCACCAGATTTCATGACTCCCCGCAGCCTGGCGATAGAATTCATAACCCAAGCGGCGGAGTTGGCGCGTGAGTTGCCGGTAGTTCATCAAACAGCCTCAAGCGCCAATGGAACTTCTATCTCTCAGACCACGGATTCCAACGGGATATCTGGAGCATCGGTGATAAAAGGTAGCCCTTGCTCCTGACAAAGCTCGTAGATGACCTGGATCACGCTGCGGAGATTATCGAGTGCCTGTCCGATGGTATGGCCTTCAGCGTGGCATCCTTGAATGGTAGGGCAACTGGCCAGGTAAAGGCCTTCTTCCAGCTTTTCGATTTGCACTGCCAGGTGATAGGTATGCATTGTCCTTTACCTCAGCAACCGAGCAGAAACTGATTTGTACCTATTGCAAGTGATTTGCTTCTGAGTGTCAAATGAGGGTTCGCTTGTTCGCCGGGAGCAGAGCATGGGAGAACGTAGAGTAATGAGCTTCAACTTTCGCCTCAAACCCAATCCGGTGATGCTGAAGGAGCTGCGCAGCCAGATGCGGGGCTGGCGAGCTTTCGTGGTGCTGACCGTTTACCTGCTGCTGCTGAGTTGCCTCACCCTCGCTTTGTATCTCTCCGTCTACGCCACGTCGGCGGCGATGGTCAGCCTGGGCGGGGGACTGATGGGTGCTACCACGGGACGCACGCTGTTCGGTGGGATTGTGCTGCTGGAGCTTCTGCTGGTGTGCTTCATCGCCCCGGCCTTCACCGCGGGCACCATCTCCGGCGAACGGGAGCGGCAGACCTACGATCTGCTGGTGACCACCTTGCTTCGACCCCGCTCCATTGTGTTCGGCAAGCTGGGCTCGGCTCTGGCTTACGTCGTGCTGCTCATCCTGGCTGCGCTTCCTCTGCAGAGTCTGGCTTTCATCCTGGGCGGAGTGACCCCTGCGGAGGTGTTCATCGCCCTGATCGGTCTCCTGGTCACGGCTCTGATCTCCGCCTCGGTGGGGTTGTTCTTCTCCAGCCTGGTGCGCTCGACGATTCTCTCCACCGTGCTGACCTACGGTGTGGTGCTTTTCATGACGGTCGGGCTGCCTTTCGTGATCTTCATGGTCCTGGTCCTGACGCCGGTGATGGCTTCTCTGAGCAATTACACTCCCACCTGGGTAGAGCAGGCCCTGCTGATTTATGTTTTAGGCTTTCTGGCCTGCACCAATCCTTTCATCACGGCAGTGCTCACCGAGCTCGTCTTACTGGAAGAGGGCGCGGTGTTGTTCTTCACCGTGCCGGTGGACGGGCACAATATTCCGCTGGTCTCGCCCTGGATTGTGTACGTGTTGCTCTGTTTACTGGTCGGGGTGGCACTGTTTGCTCTGAGTGTGCAGCTTGTGTGCGCGCCGCGGGGGTGATGGGGCAGGAGGCAGGGGGCAGGATGCAGGAGGTGAGCGGTTTGACGGGGTATGAGACGCTGGTGAGGGTGTTGCGCACCTGGCAGGGGCGGTGGCGAGTGCAGCGGGCGGCGGTCTGGGGGCTGCGCGGAGCCATTGTCGGCCTGGCCCTGGCGCTGATCCTGGCCCTTCTTTCTCGCCTTTTCCCCTTGTTTCCTCTGAGCTCCCTTCTTTTCCTGAGCCTGGCGGTCGTTTTCCTTTGCGCCGCCATGGCTTTTGGTCTCGCTCTTCTTCGGCCTCCGTCTTTACTCCAAACCGCCCGCGTCGTTGACTCTCGCCTCTCCCTGCGCGAACGGTTGAGCACCGCCCTGGCGATCCACGCCGGACAGGTGCGCACTTTCCCAGCGCTGGCCGCTGCGCAACTGGCGGACGCCATCCGCGTCGCGGAGGGAGTTGAGTCGGGACGGGCTTTTCCCTGGCGGATGTCGCGTCGCGAGCTGGGAATCGCTCTTTTGCTGGTTGCCATGCTGATTGCCTCCTTCGTCGTTCCCAATCCGATGGAGGCCGTGCTGCGGGAGCGGGCAGCGGTGCGCCAGGCCCTGGCCGAGCAGGTAGCCGAGTTGGAGGCCCTGCGCGACGAAATCGAGGCTAATCAGGCGCTGTCAGAAGAGCAGCGGGAAGCCCTGTTGCAGGAGTTGGACGAGTTGCTTCGCGATTTGAAGGAGGGCGATCTTTCGCGGGAGGAGGCTGTCGCCCGCCTCTCCGAGGCCGAGCAGCGACTGATGGCCCTTCGGCGGGAGGACGCTGCCGCGCAGCAAGCGGGCCTGGAGGAGGCCGCTCGCGCCTGGCAGGATAGCGACCTGACCGCTGAGATGGCCGAAGCCCTGGAACGCGGCGACTATCGTGCTGCGGCCGAGGGGTTGGCCCAATACGCCACCACCGCTGGTGAATCGCTCTCCCGCGAGGAGGAACTGGCTCTGGCTGATGAGTTAGCCCAGGCCGCGGAAGCTCTGGCCGAATCCAATCCCGAGTTGGCGGAGAAGTTGAACGAGGCGGCGGAGGCCCTGCGCCGGGGCGATGCCGAGGCCGCGCGGCAGGCCATCGCCGAGGCCAGCGAGCAACTGGCCCAGACCGGGCAGCAAATCGCCGGGCAGGAGGCGGTGGACGAGGCGCTGGCAGCGGTGCAAGAGGGCCGGCAAGCCGTGGCTCAGGCGGGGGAGGGGGTAGGAAGCGAGGGGCAGGAAGCAGGGAGCAGGAGGCAAGAGGCAGGAGGGCAGGAGCAAGGGGCCGGCAGCGGTGAGGGCGAATCCGCGGGGCAGGAAGGCCAGGCACAGGCGGGCGAGGGGGTTATCCCCCAGGACAACCCACCCGGTCAGGAGGGCGAGAGCGAGTACGAATCCGTTTACGCCCCTCAGCGCCTCGGTGAAGGAGAAGGTGAGGGCGAGCAGGTGATGCTGCCGGGTGAGGGCGAAGGACCGTACCACGAGACGCCCCGTGACGTGGACGAAGAGGGCCAGGCCCTGGTGCCCTACGACCAGGTATACGGTGATTACAGCCGGGCGGCTGCCGAAGCGCTGGAGAGCAGCTACATTCCGCTGGGGATCAAGGAATACGTGCGCGAGTACTTCAGCGCCTTAGAACCATAGTCATAGGGCGGTTTGGCTAACCGCCACTGAGGGCTAGGCGGGGCTGAGGTGAGCGGACAGAGCCGTCCGCCGCTACGGGATTCATGAGGTGAGCGGACAGAGCCGTCCGCCGCTACGGGATTCATAAGGAGTTTCGGGTTGCGGGTTTCAGATTCAAATGTGGTGCGCTATCAGGCAGCGGGCGGGGTGGTGCTGCACGGTGAGCGGGTGCTGGTGCTGCATCGGCCTCATCTGGGCGAGGTGCGCTTGCCCAAGGGTCACATTGACCCCGGCGAGCCCCCTCGCACCACGGCCCTGCGCGAGGTCCGCGAGGAGAGCGGCTACGCCGAGTTGAAAATCCTCTCGGACTTGGGCACCCAGCTTGTGGAGTTCGACTGGAACGGACGGCATTACATCCGCGATGAGCACTACTTTCTGATGGGCCTGCGCAGCGAGCGGAAGATAGCGCGCAACCGTCACGACGAGCACCAGTTCATTCCCGCCTGGGTGACCTGGGATGAGGCACTGGCGTTGCTGACCTTCGAGGCCGAGCGGGAGTGGGTGCGACGGGCCCGAAAGCAAGTGGACGATGGGCAGGGCTAGTCCTCTGCTTTTATCCTCTCGGTTGCTGGCGGATGCGCAGTATCAACAGCGTGCCCAGTAGTGTGCTGGCGGAAGCCAGGAGGAACAGCGCCGGATACCCCAGGTACATTCCGGGGCGCAGGGCATTCAGTCCGTCAATCAGAGGACCGGCCAGCTTGCTCGCTGCCCCCGCGCCGGCCGTGGCCAGGTTGGATAGCCCCAGGTACTTGCCGGCCTCCTCCTGAGGGATGAGATCGGTGGCCAGGGCCCAGTTGACGCTGAGGAAAATCCCCGTGGCCATGCCGATGATAGCGCCGAAGGCGAGGAGAGAAGCCACGCTGCGGACCAAAATCAGCAGGAAGATGCCCAGCGCGGCCAGCGCCCCGGCCAGCATGTTCAACCGCTTGCGACCAAAGCGGTCGGAGAGCACCCCGGCCGGGAAGACCAGCGCCGTGAGGGCCAGTCCGATGGTGGCCATCAGATTGCCGGTGACCTCGGCGGGATTAGGCACGCCCAGAAAGTCGCGGATGTAGTACTGGGCGAAGCTTTGCACGGCGTAGATACCCAGCAGGATGAGAAAGCGGGAAACGATCAGCCAGGCGTAATCGGGGTAGCGGCGAAAATCTACGTGAAGGAGCTCGCGCCGGTTACCGTCGGTGGTGGGTGGGAGATCATTGGTGCTCGGACGTTCTGGGGTGGCCAGCAGGGTGACCAGGGCGCTGACCGTCAACACCCCGCCGATGACGATGAAGGCCAGCGTCGCATTGCCCCTTTCCATGAGCTGGCCCAGCAGCAGTGAGACCACCACCAGTCCCCCCATGTCGAACAGATTCTTCACCCCCGAAGCCAGCCCGCGCTGTTCTTCGGGGACCAGGTCGGGAATGAGACCCTGCGCGGGACCGTGGGCGGCGTTGGAGGCGATTTGCAGTAGGATGTAGGCCACCAGGAGACCCCAGTAACCCGTGGCCAGCGTCATCCCGGCCAGGAAGAAGAGATCGAATACGGAACCGGCCAGAATCCAGGGGCGGCGCCGTCCCCAGCGAGAGCGGGTATGGTCGCTGAGAGCGCCGGACAGCGGCTGTATTATCATAGCCAGGATCAGACCGGCGAAGGTCATACCTCCCAAATAAGTGTTTTTGAGCGCTTCGGGCACGAAGCGCAGGAGGAGCGCCGGCAGCACAATGGGATGCAGGCCGTTCCACATGAAGGCCAGCCCAAACCAGTAGAAGTTCATGGCGATATGGTCCCGTGCTTTCATCATTCACCTCCCAGGCGGCAATATGAACGATATTATACCACCGTTCATCTCTGAGGAGAAAAAGCCCCGCTATCGGATTCCCCGCCGCTTCCTGCCGGGTTTTCTGTGGTCTGCGGTGGCTTTGAGACCCCGCTCCTTTGCCCAGGATGCCCAACTCGCCGTGACGGGCCTGTCCCCGGAGCTGGCAGTCCTGGGCAGCCAGCATATTCCTCCGCGCGGTCCTTGTTTGGTGACGTGCAATCACTATAACCGGCCTGGTTTTGCCACCTGGTGGCTGGCGCTGGCCATCACCGCGGCAGTGGCCGCCGGACGTGCTCCCGATGCCGATCCGCAGGTGCGCTGGGTGATGACCGCAGCGTGGACCTTTCCCGAAAGCCCCTGGCGGCGTCGGGTGTTGACTCCCCTCACGCGCTGGGCCTTTGCTCGCGTGGCGCGGGTATACGGCTTTGTGACCATGCCCCCCATGCCTCCCGACCCCCGCGAGGTCGAAGCGCGGGCTCAGGCCGTGTTGCGCACGCTGCGTCTGGCGCGGCGACTGGTACAAGAGGGGGGCATATTGGGATTGGCCCCTGAGGGACAGGACGTGGCGGCAAGTTTGGGGCCTCCTCCCCAGGGCGCGGGAAGATTTCTCGCCCTGTTGGTGGAGACGGGCTTGCCGGTGCTGCCGGTGGGAGTGGCGGAGAGGGATGGACGTCTGCGCGTGTCCTTTGGACCACTCTTTGTGCCCCGGATTCCATCCCGCGGGCACGAGCGGGATCGAGTGGTGGCCCAGCAGGTGATGGACGCTATCGCCCGCCAGTTGTCGTAGCGATTGGGGTAAGACGAGGAGGTAGAGATCAATGATTGAAGCGCTGCTGACCGAGACCCAGAAAGAACTCCGCAGCGAAGTACGGGACTTCGTCAAGAGTGTACCCCGTCAATTGGTGCTGGATATGGACGCCGACAGGGTGCGCTATCCGCGCGAGTACGTCCGCGAGGCGGGACGGCGTCATCTGTTGGGGCTGCGTTTCCCCGCCGAATACGGAGGGCGTGGACTGAGTTGGGAGGACGAAATTATCGCTCTCGAGGAGGTGGGGGTGCTGGGCACGGCCCTGGGCTGTGCCTATGCCATGCCTTCTATCGTTGGCGAGGCCCTTCATGTGTTCGGCACGGCGGAGCAACAGGAGCGCTGGCTGCGACCGCTGCTCTCTGGCGAACTCATCTCCGCCGAGGCGCTGACCGAGCCACGGGGCGGGTCGGACTTCTTCGGCACGACGACGCTGGCCCGGCGCGATGGGGACAGTTACGTGCTCAATGGCCAAAAGCGCTTCATCGTCGGCGCGGCGGAGGCCGATTTCTTCCTGGTGTACGCGCGTACCAGGCCCGAAGCCCCACCTCATGAGGGTATCAGCGCCTTCATCGTCGAGCGCGGTCCGGGCGTGGAAGTGGAGCATCTGTACGGGCTGATGGGTACGCGCGGCGGCGGCACGGGACGCCTGGTCTTCCGCGAGGCGCGCGTCCCGCTGGAGAACATCATCGGGCAGGAGCACGGCGCGGCGGACGTCTTCTATCAGATGATGATTCCGGAGCGGATGACCAGCGCTGCCGCGGCGATGGGCATGGCCCGCGCGGCCCTGGAGATCGCCGCCCGCTATTCCGACCGGCGGCACGCTTTCGGGCAGAAGATTCGCCGCTTCGAAGGGGTGAGCTTCAAGGTGGCGGATAGCATCACCTTGTTGGATGCGGCTAGACCCTCCCCCGGTTTTGTAGACAGGGGGTTAAGCTACACTTTGTCGCTGATAGTAGAGCAGCTCGTACTCCTCCGGACTGAAGTAGTCCAGTGACGAGTGAAGCCGACGACGGTTGTAGAACGATTCGATGTAGTAGAAGAGATCAGCTCTTGCCTCGTCACGAGTGCGGTACGCGCGGAGGTTCACCCACTCGCTCTTCAGCGAGCCGAAGAAGCTCTCCATCGGAGCATTGTCATACCAGCTTCCCACACCGTTCATGCTGACCTGAATACCGTGGGCCTTTAACAACGCCTGATATTCCGCGGCGGTGTACTGACTGCCCTGATCCGAGTGGTGGATGAGCCCCAGCTCAGGCTGACGCTGCTGGAGGGCCATCTGCAAGGCCTCCACCGTCAAGTCACCGGTCATCCGCTCCGACATCGCCCAACCGACGACACGGCGGCTGAACAGGTCCAGGACGACGGCCAGGTAGAGCCAGCCCTCCTGGGTCGGGATGTAAGTGATGTCGCTCAGCCACTTCTGGTTGGGCCGCTCGGCCACGAAGTCCCGTTGCAGCAGGTTCGGAGCCACGGGATGGCTCTTGTCGCGCCTGGTCGTGGCCTTGTATTGCTTTGTTTGCTCCGCTCGCAGGTCCCGTAAGCGCATTAAGCGCGCCACTCGCTTCTCACTGCAGGTTACGCCCTCCCGCTTGAGTTGGCGGTAAATGCGCGGACTACCGTAAGTCTTGTGGCTCTCATTATACACGGCCTCGATCTTTTTGTACAGTTCTTGATTTGCCATCTCCCGCGCGCTGACGGGCCGTTTGCGCCAGGCGTAGTACCCGCTGCGCGAGACATCCAGTACTTTGCACATAGGAGCTACCGGAAACTGATCCCGGTGCTCCTCGATGAACTGGAATCTCAGCGCCTTGGGTGCGCGAAGATGGCCACTGCTTTTTTTAGAATGTCCCGTTCCTGGCGCAGAATCTCGACCTCCCGCTCCAGTTCCTGCATCCGCTCCTGCTCCGGGGGGACACGGCCCTGGCCTGGAAAAGCCTGTTCGCCTTTCTCTTCCAGTTCACGCTTCCAGCGCGAAAGACAGGTCTTGCCAATGCCGAGTTCGCGCTCAAGCTGGCGGGCGGTCTTGCCGCTACTTTCCAGTAACCGGACCGCCTCTCGCTTGAACTCATCTGTGTACGTTCGTCTGGTCTTTGTCATTTGTCTCCCTCCGAAAAGTATTATACTCGTAGCTTATCTCTTTGTCCACTTTTTCGGGGGAAGATCAGCTTACGGGCTGGTGTACGGCGCGGCGCGGAGCATAGACAGCGGTGATGAGCCCCGTCGCGTGCGGCGGTTGGTGCACGAGGCCAAGAAATTCGCCACCGACGCGGCCTGGCAGGTCATCAACCACGCCATGCAGATTATGGGCGGCATCGGCTACACCGATGTCTACCCTATCGAGCGGCTGTTGCGCGATGCGCGGTTGATCATGATCTGGACGGGCACCAACGAGGTGATGGACCTGGTCATCCAGCACGAGTATTACCGGGAAATCTTGCCCGCCAGGCCCGATTTGCGCGACGTGGAGGCCGACGCGGTGAACGCCGAGGCGGAAGGGGAGAAAGTGTACGAGTGACCTCGCTCTCGCCCGACAAGGCGCAGTTGGCAGTGGCTATACTCTGAGATAGCGGGGAGGGCCCTCTTCCTCCCATATCTCACAACCAGCACCGCCTGTTACACGGCGGTGCGTCCTCCCGCCGGTGCCTCGCCGACCCGGCTGGGTGCGTTTCAGTTTCGGGCGAGTTTGCACCTTGTAGGGGCGCAGCGCCGCTGCGCCCCTTTCGCTGTCCCGCAGTGCAACTGTGGAACAGCCCATCTGCTCGCGGAGTCCAGCTCCGCGAGATCAGGACAACCAGCACCGCCTGTTGTGCCTCGCCGCCCCCCTTTTTAACCCTTGACAACCGCTGTTTGTTGAGATATAATTAGTATATCGAAATATGCCGATATAGAGATGAATTGGAGGGATGTATGGATAGCGTCACCGAAAGGCTGGAGCAGGAGATTCAGCTCATGCACGCTCACATCTGCGAGGGGTTGGCCGATCCCAAGCGTGTGCTTATCCTCTACCTCTTGGGTTCCCGACCGTTGAACGTGACGGAGCTGACCACGGCCCTGGACGTCCCGCAATCCACCGTCTCCCATCACCTCAAGGTACTCCGCGACCGTGGGCTGGTTCTGACCGAGAGGGAAGGCACCGCCGTCTACTATTCTCTGGCCGATGAGCGCATCATCGAGGCCCTGGACATCATGCGGGCTATCGTGGCCGATATTGTAGCGGAGCGGGCTCGTTTGATGGCAGGCGTCCTCTCGGACGAGTAGGGCAGTCCCCGGCCCGACACGGCGCCACTTTTCATGAATATCGAGGAGGAATTCATGGCTTCGCTATCTTCTGCATTGCAGGAACAGTTAGCTGGTATTTTCCAACGGCGCTTCACCACCGATCCACTGGAGTGTCGCATCTACGGACACGATGTCGGCACCATGCCCCGCCTGATCAAACCGCTTATCGGCAAGGCGCAGGCCGAGGCCGTGGTACAGCCCAAGAGCGAGGAGGAAATCATCCGCCTGGTGAATCTGGCCCGCGAGCATTGTACCCCCCTCGTTCCCCGCGGCAAAGCGACCTCCGGCTACGGCGGTGTTATCCCGGTGGAAGGAGGCATCATCGTTGATTTCTGGCGCATGCGAGAGGTTCTGACCATTGACGAGGCGGGGATGACCGTCACCGTGCAGCCGGGCATCGTCTGGGAGGATTTGGAGCGGGAGTTGCACAAGCGGGGGCTGGACCTGCGGCTCTATCCCTCCAGCGCGCCGTCCTCGACGGTTGGCGGCTGGCTGGCCCAGGGGGGCTTTGGCTACGGCAGTTTCGAGTACGGACCTTTCCGCGACAACGTTGTCGCCGTGCGAGTGGTGCTGCCTAACGGCGAGGTGCGCGAGTTTGCTGGCGATGATCTGCAACTCGTCTCCGACGCTGAGGGTATCACGGGCATCATCACCCAGATCACGCTGAGAGTACGGCCCCTGGAGGAAGAGGTCATCGTTGGAGCTCGTTTCGCCGAGGCCCGCTGGCTGCGAGCGGCTATTGAGCAGGTGGTCGCGGAAGGGTTGCCTGTCTGGTCCATCAGTTTTATCAATCCCACCATGGCCCGGCTGAAGAATCAATTGCCACCCAAGCTGGAGCATGGCCAGGCAGTACCGAGAGAAGACATCCCCATCCCCGAGGTTTACTGCGTCGGTTTCGTCTTTCCCGCCTCTCGCGAGGCGGAGGTCCGGCCGGCGCTGGAGCGCATCCTGACCGCGAATGGAGGCGAACGTTGTCCTCAGGGCGTCGCCCGCCAGGAGTGGGAGCATCGCTTCAACATCATGCAGGTCAAGCGCCTGGGGCCTTCCCTTATCCCCACTGAGGTGGTCGTTCCCCTGGAGTGCCTGGACGAGGTTTTGCGCGATTTTGACGAGACTCTGCGGCTACCTCTGGCCATCGAGGGGATGGTAGCGGGCGGGGAGAGTCCCCAGGTCACTCTGCTGGGCTTCATCCCTCACGACGAGCGGACTCTGGCTTTCAATTTCGCCTTTGGTCTTTCCCTCTCGGCGGTGGAGAGGGCCAAGAAGTTCGGCGGACGGCCTTATACCACCGGCCTTTACTTCGCTCACGAGGCGGAGACGGTTCTGGGTCGGGAACGGGTGCAGCGCTTGCGCGCCTTCAAGCGGGAGGTGGACCCGCGAGGGCTTATGAATCCGGGCAAGGTGCTGGGCAACGGTTTGCTGGGCGCGTTCATGAAGATGGCGGGGGCCTTCGAACCGGTGGTGCGAGCCGTCGGTAACCGGGCACGGGTTCCGGTGGGGGAGCGCATGGCCAGAGCGGGTAAGAAAGACATCCCCGATGACGTAGCCTGGTATGCTTACGCCTGCGCCCAATGCGGCTACTGCGTCAACGAGTGCGATCAGTTCTACGGGCGCGGTTGGGAGTCGGAGTCGCCCCGGGGCAAGTGGTTCGCCTTGCGCGAGTACATGGCCGGGCGAGCCGAGTTCGATCAGAGCCTGGTGAACAAGTTCATCGCCTGTACTACCTGCGAAGTGTGCAACGTCGAATGCCCGCTGGAGTTGCCCATTGAGCCCTCCTGGCTGCGGATGCGCGGTTATCTTATCCAGGATAAGGACAAGATGACCCTGCCCGCCTTCGAGGTCATGCGCGCTTCTTTGAAGAAAGAGCGCAATATCTGGGCCTCCTACAGCTACGACCGGGCCAAGTGGGTGCCCGAGGACATCAAAGACAAAATTCTGCCGCGAGCCGAGGTCGGCTACTTCCCCGGCTGCACTGCGTCTTTGGTGGAGCAGGACATAGCTCAGGGCACGGCGCGGCTGCTGGATGCGGCCGGGGTCGAGTTCACCTATTTGGGCGACGGGGAGGCCTGTTGCGGCCTGCCCATGCTGGTGGCCGGGATGTGGGATGCTTTTGAGGAGATTGTGCGCCACAACATCAACGGCATGAAGGAGCACGGAGTTAAGACGGTGGTGACCTCCTGCCCGGCCTGCTGGCTCTCCTGGAAGGTCTACTACCCCGAGTGGGCCGAGAAGCTGGGCATCACCTTCCCCTTCGAGGTCAAGCACTACTCCGAGATTCTGGCGCAGCAGATTCAGGCTGGCCGCTTGCGCTTCACCCGGCCCGTGAACATGAAGGTCACCTGGCACGATTCCTGCCACATGGGACGGGCCGGGGGCATCTACGAGCCGCCGCGGGAGGTGCTGCAGGCTATCCCTGGCCTGGAGCTGGTGGAGATGGAGCACAATCGCGAGCACGCGCACTGTTGTGGCAGCGTCCTGACCCTGCTGGAGAACCCCGACACGGCCAAGGTCATCGGTGATGTGCGCGTCAGAGAGGCGGAGGCCACCGGGGCCGAGGCCATCGTCGCCTCCTGCCCCTGCTGCGAGGTCCAGTTGCGGGTCACTACCCAGAAGACCCAGCGGGATTTACCGATCATTGATCTGGCGCACATCGCTTCGGAGGCGTTGGGCCTGCCGACTTACGATCCTACGGCTTACGCCCTGGAGCAGTGGCAGACCTTTGAGGCCATGATCTGGTTGCTCAAGCCGGAGGCCATGGCCGATTTGATGGCCGAATTATTGCCGCAGATGATTGAGGCCATGCCGGGCCCGTTCCGGGTGATGATGAGGATGGTCAAGCGGTCTCCAGGGCCGGTACGCCGGGCCATGATCGCCATGATGAAGCCGATGATGCCGCCTCTCTTCCCCCTTCTCATGCCTGGTATGATGCCCAAGGTGTTGCCCGATATGTTGCAAGCGGTGGAGAGAAGGGTGCCCATGCCTCAGCACATGAAGGAGCAGATGCCGGACCTCATGCCCATGGCCATGGATAATCTGCTGCCGAAGATGTTGCCCCTGGTCATCCCCCACTTTATGCCTCGCATGATAGCTTACCTGCAGAGGGAGGAGTAGGACGGGGTAGGGGGATGGCCATTTTATAAAGCGTCGAGGGGACGTCCCGACAGGGGCGTCCCCTCTGCATAAGGAGGAGCGTACCGTATAGTGGCCGCACAGGCGGTGCTCCAACCCGGGATTGTCATTCCCCGGCGCGCGTTTCCAGCAACTCGATCAGTGGGTTGATCAGGATGAAGAACTGCCTGCCGCCGGCGCCACCCACACCGCCGGGTCTGCCGGGCATACCTCCACTGGCCTCGGCGGTGGCGCGCATGGCGGCCCGTTCCTCTTCGCTCATGTTCTCGAATTGAGCGCGGCGGGTGGCCATCTCCGGGGGCATCTCCCCTTCTCCGGACCAGGCCGGGCGCGTGGCCATCGCCCCAGGGGTTGGCATTGGCAACCCGCTACCTTCCCCTCCCAGACCACCAGGCATCTGCATCCCCTGTTCCTCCATCCAGGCCCGTAAGTCTTCCTGGGTGAGCTGCATGGCGGCGATGGCTTGCAACTGCTCCTGGGTCATCGTCCCCTCGATTTGCTTCAGCACGGCGTTTATCTCCGCCTGAGCCGTCACCCCGCCCTGGAGCGCCTTCCAGAGCGGGAGCAAGGTCTTGGCCTGTTCCGGCGTGACGGCGTTCTCTGTCCCTTCCAGTTGGAGTGTGCCCAACGCCAGTTGAGAGCTGGCCTCCAGGGCATTGGGGTAGGAGGTATCCAGGTAAGCGCTGGTGTAGGGTGCGCTTTTGATCTCGCTCGTCGGGGATGCCTGTCCACTGCTGCATCCGGCCAATACCGCTGCTATGAGCACCAAGACCAGGCCCACATTCCAGTATCTCCGTGATTTCATTGCTTTCCTCCACCTCATTTGGACATCTCTCACGTTTCGCGCTTCACGCTCCACGCTCCACGCTTCACGTTTTCACGCTTTACTCTCTCCTCAGCGCCTCGATAGGATCCAACTGCGCCGCTTTGGTGGCCGGGTAGTAACCGAAGAAGATGCCCACGATGGCCGCGGCGGCAAAGGCCAGAGGAATGGATGCCGGCACCAACTCGGTGCGCATGGTACCCACGGCGTTGAAGACGTAGGACCCACCCACACCGGCCAGAACGCCCAGCAACCCGCCCAGCAAGCTCAACATCACCGCTTCCAGCAGGAACTGGAGCTGCACATCGCGCGGACGTGCTCCCAGAGCCTGCCGCAGACCTATCTCCCGCGTGCGCTCGGTGACGGAGACCAGCATGATGTTCATGATGCCGATGCCACCCACCACCAGGGAGACCCCGGCTACCCAGGCCAGCAGATTGCGGAAGGTTTCCGTTGTTGAGGCCGCCGTGTTGATGATGCTGTCCTGAGTCATCAGGCTGAAATCGGGCGACGAGGGGTCTACTCCGTGTTGCCGGATCAGCACCTGGGTCACCTGTGACATCACGTCGTCCATGACTGCCCGGCTCTCGGCGGAGACGTAGATGGTGCGCACGCTGTTACCGCCGAAGCGGGTGGGCATGAATTTCTTGAAAACGACGGTGAGGGGGATGTATACCCGGCTGTCGTAGTCGGTGTTACCGACCACGCCCTTCTCCGCCATCACACCGACGATGGTGAACTTGGTCGAGCCGATTTTGATGGACTGGCCGATAGCAGCGCCGGGCTCGCCGAAGAGTTCCTGGGCGATGTCGTATCCCAACACGGCCACCTTGTTGGCCCGGTCGTTGTCCTCGTCGCTTAGAAAGCGCCCCTCCGCCACTTTGTAATCCCGCACTTTGGGAAATCCGGAGGTGGTGCCGACGATGGAGATGCTTTCCAGGGTTATATTGCTGGCCTTGACGCCCTGAGTGGTGTTCTGCTCTGCGGCGACACCGTTGATGTTACTCACGTTCTCGGCGATGGCGGCGATGTCGTCGTAGCTCAATTCCGGCGGGCGCCCCATCCCCGGGCCGAAACCACCCCGACTGAAGGAGGGCATGACCATGATCAGGTTGGGGCCCAGGGCGTTGATCTGATCGGCGATCTCGGCCTCGGCGCCGGCGCTGACGGCCATCATCACGATTACGGCCCCCACGCCGATGATGACACCCAGAGTCGTCAGGAAAGAGCGCCCTTTATTGAGGGTTAAGCCTTCCCAGGCTGTTTTGAAAGTTCGCCACAGGCTCATAGTTTCCCCCTCCTCTTTCTGCGTGAACCGTTCTGCCGATCGGAGGCGATTTGCCCGTCGAGGAGGTAGATAATCCGCTCGGCGTGATCGGCGATGCCGGGCTCGTGGGTCACCATGACGATGGTCGCTCCCTGGTCGTGCAATTGGTGCAGCAGGTCCAGTATCTCCTCGCTGGCCTGAGTGTCCAGGTTACCGGTGGGCTCGTCGGCCAGGATGATGGAGGGGTTGTTGATCAGCGCGCGAGCAATGGCCACGCGCTGTTGCTGTCCCCCGGAGAGCTCGTTGGGGCGGTGATGTATCCGGTCGCCCAGCCCCACCGCCTCCAGAGCGGCGACGGCCCGTTCGTAACATTCTTTATCGCTCAGGCGGTTGTGGCCATTGTACAGCAGCGGCAGCATTACATTCTTCACCGCCGTCAGCCGGGGCAGCAGGTTATACGACTGGAAGACAAAGCCGATTTTGCGGTTGCGGATGCGAGCCAACTGATTTCTGCTGAGTTTGCTCACGTTCTCCCCGTCCAGAATGTAAGCGCCACTGGTAGGCCGGTCCAGGCAACCCAGGATGTTCATCAGCGTGGACTTGCCGGAACCAGAAGGCCCCATGATGGCCACGAACTCGCCGCGTCTCACCTGCAAGTTCACTCCTCGCAGGGCGTGGACGGCCACGTCGCCCGTGCCGTACACTTTGCTCAGGTCAATGGTCTCGATCAGTTTCTCTGTGGCTTGTTCCATCATTCCTAGCGCACTCCAGGGATGAACATGGGACCGCCGCCAGGCCCCTCATTGGTGGGCACCTGCACGGACTGGCTGGAGCCGGTGGTCTCGCCCGTGCTGACGACCTCGCCTTCTTCCAGGCCGGAGATGATCTGGGCGTTGACGTAGTCCTTGAGCCCTACCTCGACGGGGCGCAGCTCTAGCTCGCCGTTGGGTTTGACGACGAACACGGCGTATTGATCCGGACCCAGCTCCCGCAGCGCCTCCACGGGTACGAGCAGCGCGTTTCTGGCCTCCCCGGCGACGACTTCGACTTCGGCGGTCATGCCGAAGAGGAGGTTAATCGGGTGCGCGCTGAGGTCTATGGTGGCCCACACCTGCACTGCCGATGTGCCGTCCACCGTCACCAGGGTCGGCTCCACGCTGATGATCTCGCCGGGAAAGATGTAATCGGGCAGGGCCTCAAAGGTGATGTTCACCGGATTGCCCACGGCGACGCTGCTCAGGTCGGATTCTTCCACCCAGAAGCGGACCAGGGGCATCTCCGTGTTGGCCAGGGTGATGATAGGGCTGGTGCCCACGGCCTCACCGACCTCGGCGTCTACGGCGGTGACGACACCGGAGAAGGGGGCCTTGAGCACTGTGCCCTCCAGGGCGGCCTGAGCCGCGGCCAGTTTTCTGCGCGCCAACTCCACGTTCAGCTGGGCTACTTCCAGCTCCTCCGGTGACGCTCCGGCCAACAGCTCGTCAAGGGCGGCCTGCGCCTGCGCTACCTGGGCCCGCGCGGCGGCGATTTCCGCCTCCGTAGGTCCGGCCAGCGCTTCTTCGTAGTTCATCTCGGCCTCGCGGACGGCCATTTCGGCGTTGGCGACCTGTATCTGGGCCTGTTTGCGGGCGTAATCGGTTTGAGCTGCATCACGGCTCATTTGCGCGGCCCAGAGGCTGTTTCTGGCCTTTTCCAGGGCCATGCGCGCCTGCTCGACTTCGTCAGGGTCGGGGCCGGCCAGGAGAGTGTTCAGGGTTTCTTGGGCGCTGATCAGGTTGGCTTGCGCCGTGGCCAGCTCCGCCTCGTCCACGTCGGCGGTCAGTTCGGCCAACTGGATTTCGGCCTGGCGCAGGTTTATCTCGGCCTGGGTCAGATTGGTGCGGGCGTCGGTGTCGTCCAGACGGGCCAGCACGTCACCGGCCTCTACCTGGTCGCCTACCTGCACGTTCAGTTCAAGCAGCGTGCCGCTGGTGCTGAAACCCAGACCTATCTCCGTGGCCGGCAGCAGGTTGCCGCTGCCTGAGGCGGTGAGAACGATGTCCCCTCGGGTCACCGTGGCCGTCTGCAGCGTCGGCTCTTCGGCTGTGACTTGACGATTGTCGGCGAAGAACCGCTGATAGCCGAAGAAGCCCCCGACGGCGATCAGGATGACGGCCAGAATGACTATGAACCATTTCTTGCTCATGCGCTTGCTCCTGTTTGAAGTGATTTGTTTCTAGGGTTTGAATATATCACATCAAGGTACCCCCACCGGCCCCAGCGGGGTCTCCAGGATACCGTCGTCCTTTCCGCCGAGGTAGTAGCAGTTTTCCCACATGGTAGGCTGGTCCTTCTCGTGCACGGCGTAGCCGCCG